>PXDW01000109.1 GCA_003564925.1 Candidatus Woesearchaeota archaeon
CATGGAAAACAGCATGTGAAAATAAGGATGGCTTCGAGCCTTACAGCTGCCAGTGGAACCTTTCGTCAGTTCATGATGGAAGAAATTATCAAGTAAGGGTATTTGCAAATGACACTCTAGACAATATTGGGGAAAGCTACATAAGCTACAATATAACTATTGACAGGACACCGCCCTCTATTGGTCTAATGTATCCAAGCCTAGGCGCTTGGAGATTGGAAAACGCAACTTTTTACTACAATGTTAGCGATGCAATAGGAGATGTGTTGAACTGCAGCTTGTTAATAAATAACGAGATTGTTAAAACCAACTACACAATAATACAAAACAAAAAGTTGAATTTTTCTTTGGCCAATCTGCAGGATGGGCATTATAACTGGAGCATTAGATGCTTTGACTGGATTGGAAATATGAATACTTCAGAAGAAAGAACTATAAGCATTGATAACACAGGGCCAATCTCATATTTAGTAGCGCCTGTTAATTTTACAGGGATATCAACACAAAGCTACATTTTAAACGCTTCAATAAGTGATGGGATAGGAATAGGGGTTGATACAGCAACATTCTCGTACAGCCAAAACAATGGAAATACATGGAGCACAATCTGCAGGAACAATATCTGGCCTTATTCATGTTCTTGGAATACAGGGGCAATGGCAGAAGGAAAGAACTATTGGGTTAGGGTATTTGCAAATGACACTCTGGGCAATATTGGGGAAAGCTACATAAGCTACAATATAACTATTGACAGGACACCTCCAGCAATTAGTCTTATATCATTAAGGAACAACACCCAGAGTATAGATGGAAATAACCTTCATTTTAGGTATATTGTAACAGACCTTTTATCTGAAATAGAAAGCTGCAGCCTTGTAATAAACAACACAATAAACAAGACAAACGCTTCTGTAATAAAAGGGCAGCAAAATAATTTCACATTATCAGGGGTAAAAAATGGAACTTACAGCTGGTACATTACCTGCTTGGATACAGCTGGAAACATAAACAGCTCAGAAGTAAGGATATTTACTGTTGCTCCTGATACAACACCGCCATTAGTTGAGCTGATTTGGCCATCAAATAACTCTATTGTTTCATTCAATAATATCGGGTTCCAATTTAATGTCACGGATGAGTTTTCCGAAATATCAAAATGTGAGCTTATTATTAATGGAAGTGTTAATCAGACAAAAACAGACGGTTTGCTCCAGAACAAGACCTTAACCATTAATATAATGGGAATAGAAGATGGAAACTACACCTGGAGTGTAAATTGCACTGATTCATCTCCTGCGAAAAATACAGGCTCTTCTGGAACATACTTTTTATCTGTAAGGGAAGCAGAAGCCATGGTTGTAACAGTAGAGTCAAACAAAGACTTCTATGCGAGCATTGAGACTGCAGGAGAACCAGCAAACTTCACAATAGAATCAGAGGATGAGTTTGGAAATTCCCTGATATCAAATATGTCTGTTGCAATTGTTAAAGGAAGAACAGAAGTGCCTTGGTGGAATTCAGGTTATAAACATAGACAGCCCATAAATATAACTAATAATTATTTTGACACCCTTGAAAAAGGATATACTATCAACTACACGCTTGACACTTCTGAGCTAATCACATTGGGCAAAATGCAGTCAGAAGGACATGATTTAAGAGTTGTCTATCATGATATAAACAATAATAATTTTACAGAACTGGACAGGCTCCTATACGGTATTAATACAGCATCTACAAGCATACTCTTTAAAATACAAAATAATATCTCTTCAGAAGAGTCTGACATCAATTATTATATATATTATGGAAACCTTTCTGTAAATAACCCTCCTAATAATAAATCTAAAGTTTATTTCTATTATGATTCTTTTGAATCCAACACCTTAAGTGATTATGAAAAGAATAGGGCTTTTGATTTTTCAGGCTTTACAGAAGACTTAGACGATTCACTTTCATATAATAGCGCTGATGAAAATATAAGGTACGAAGGAACAATGTTAAGTGGAAAATCGATAAGGAGAGAAGACTTTCAAATTAAAAACCTCTTGGTAGAGGTTGAGCAAAAGCTCGAATATCGCCCAGGAACTTCTTTAAGGTCTTATTTTGAGCTTGGTGCAAGAATAACCGATGAAACTTATTATTTTGTAAGTATTTCGGATGAAGACTTTTTCAGCTCTCATATTTCAAGATATATAGATGGAGTAAGAACTTCAAATTTAGCAAGCAAAAGCCTTTCAGATTACTCGGAAGGAGTATTCCACAATATGAAATTTTATGTTTATGATATAAACTCAACAACAACTTCCCTTAAAGCTCTTTTTAACGGAGTTGAGGTATTGAGTGCAAACGACTCTGATTCATCAAACAGGATAACTCAACAAGGTGGAATAGGGGCAGGTTCTATACAGTTTGTCGGATACTGGGATAATTTAATTGTAAAAGGATATGTTCCTGTTCCGCCAACAATTACAAATGGCTCTGAAGAAACACTAATACACTTTTCTGAAGGAAAAACAAATGATAGAGGAGTATACAGCTTTATATTTAATACAATTAACCAGAACCATTCAAACTATACTGCAGTAGCTCTCGCTGAAAATCCTCCTTATTATAATGATGGAGTTGGCTATAAGTTTTTTGAGATAGGGCCTGATGAGGAGCCGCCAGCAATAGCATTAAACCACCCTGTTGATGGTTTCAATACAACAGCCAAGAAAATAACATTTAACTGGACTGCAGATGATAATATAGCAGATTATATGCTTTGCAATTTAACTATCAATTGGTTTACAAATGTTTCAGGAATATCAAGCCCTGATGAAGAGCCAAAAAGTGTAAATGTATCTGGATTTGTAGAAGGAACACATTATTGGAATGTTACATGTATAGATGACTTTAATAATACAAATACAAGCTCTACTTACAGCTTTACAGTAATACAGAATCCTGAAAATTTTACAATAACAATAAACGGGCTTGATGTTTTATTGAACTGGACAGGAAAAAGCTATGCAACATCCTACAATATTTATATAATCGATGGATATGGTACATTTTCACAAGAGCCAAACATTACCGGAATTACGTCAACAGAATGGACAGACATTTATGCCAATACTTCAAGAGAACGATTCTATAAGGTAGGGCTTGTTAGGGGCTCTGCAGTTGCAATTACAAATTTAACAGCAGGGAAAAAAGATATAGATTTAGTTCATAACCCATCAAGTGGATTAACAGGATGGAACTTAATAAGCATACCTTTCAATTTAAGCGAATGGGAGCTTAATGACGGGATGAATGGCGGATATGACTTCATTACAAGGCCTGATGAATGTATAGAATCTATATGGAGATATAATCCTTCAACTGGCTGGGAATTATCAAACCTTGATAACGGAATATGGGTTCCTGCAATAGGGGACGAGGCATTTACTTCATTAGAGCCCGGAAGAGGCTATTGGCTTGAAGTCAATGGCTCATGCAATCTAACACTTGCCGGATTAGTTCCGCTAAGCAGCCTCAATATAGATTTGAAATCTGCTTGGAACCTAGTTGGCTGGCACTCTACAAATTCATCACCTTTACCAGCTCCAGAAGACGGCTCGCCTTATCCAATAATAGTCAATCCTGCAAATTCAGTTCAGGCTATCAATAGGTATAATGCAATTAAAGATAGATTTGAAGTTACAATTCATTATGATGGTTGGGGATGGTGGCCTTCATGGAATAATCAGGACTTTACGAAAATTGAGCCAGGCATCGGTTATTATTTTGATGCAAAACAGGATGCTACATGGCAGCACCAGCCAAACACCGAATAAATTTAGATAATAAAAAATAGTAGATATAATAAAAAAGAATAAATTTGCAATAAAATAAAAAAATAAAATTATAGAAAATCAAAAAGATGAACAATATGAACAATATGAACAATATGAACAACAAAAATATAATCTGTTTAAGGGCAAAGGAAATAAAAAATAAAAGGCTATTCTTATTATTTATAGCTGCTGCATTAGCTGCTTTCTTAATTTTTGTAGATTTTGCATCAGCAATACCTGTCCCTCACGGAATGCATGGGAGGGTCTATGACTTAGACGGAGAGACTCCGGCAGAAAGGCAGCTTAATATTATTTTTTATGATACTATAACAGGAGAGTATATAGAGGGAAAAACAAGGCAAGACGGAAGGTACTCTGTTTCCTTAAATGGAAATGATGGAAACCTTATATTCATAAAAATTTGGGACTCTTATAGCTCAGTCAATGCAACAATAGCTTTGCAAGGAGTTATGAGAAATGTTGACTTTCTTTTTAATATGTCTATACCTGAATCAGTTAATATTTCAGAAAGAGATTACGAAAATACATCTGATTACGAAAATAACCCTGGAACATCAAATACTCCAAATATGTCAAATTCATCAAATATAGAGAATGAGTCTTTAGATTCATTATCGGAGATGTATAATATGCAGCAAACACTCACGCAAATTTTTGAAAAAGATATTCAATTAAACACAAAAAATATCAGAGACCCAGATAATATAATAATAGTAGGGCCAAGTGAGCAATATTCAATATCTGGAGTTATTCATAAAAATAGATTCATGCAGATTGATAGTGGCAGTTCTGTAATAATAACAAATATTAACACTGGTGAGGTTTTTGAGACACAGACAGGAATTGGGATTAGCAGAGGAGCCTATTATGCAATAATAAAAGGAAGTATTGGAGATGAAATTGTTATTGATATTAACGATTATGATACCCGGGTAAAACTTACTCTCAAAGGAGATATGAAAAATATAGATATAATATTAAGCAAATCTTTAGATCCAAAGCCCATCTTATTTTTTATTACTGCTTTTATTGTTGTTACAGGGCTAATTATAACTTTTATAATAAAAATTTACCATAAAAATGCTATTGTAAAAAACAATATCAAAAGAAATCCAAAAATAACAAAGAAATCCAAAAATAACAAAGAAATCCAAAATAAAAAAATTAAAACAAAATGATATCCCAACAGAAAACAAAAAATATATTCTTTATCTTAGCATTAGTTTTCATTGTAGTTTTTTTGGCAATGACAACCATGATCTTGTCAGCGCCTATAAGGCCCCACACTGTAAGGGGAACTGTTTACTATCCTTTAGGTGCTGGAGTTGAGAACGGCATACCAGTTCATGTAAACAACACCAACAGCAGTAATTCTGTTTTGACTTATGTTTATGCGCCAAACCCTTCAAAAGTGGGGGACTATTCAACTTCAATAGAGGCAGAAACCGGAGATATTGCTATCGTAAGGGCATGGAACAATACCCATTATGGTGAAAGCACTTCTGTCTTGATTTCAACAACAACAGTCGATGTTACAATTAACCTAACAAGGCCGAGTGAAACTAATATATCTTTATTGTACATAACAAACAATAGCTTATATGGGATTTCAGGTTTGTCACAAATAACTTCCCAGATAAGGTTCATGGGCGGCCAAAATGCTATTGGCTGCTATGCAGAATTAATAATTAATGACACTTCAGTAGTCGATATATCAGAAAGTGATAATTTTGTCCATTATCTTGGTGATTTTTCAATCGGCTCTGTAACATCAACAACATGGCAGGTTGAAGTAAAAAAAGAAGGTAGCGTAACAATTACAGCAAAATCATATTGCGACTCAGACGGAATCAATATTGAGCAGGAAAATATTGACTCAAGAAGCAACCTGACTTTTCGTGATAATACTCCTCCAATAGTTAATCTAATGTGGCCGGAAGACAATTCAAATATTTCTATATCAAGCAACCCAATAATGTTTAAATACAATGTTTCAGATGAATCAGATATAGCCAATTGCAGCTTAATTATAAATGGAAATATAAACAGCACAAACTATACAGTAGAAAGGGATATAGAACAATATATTAGTTTTAATATGCCCGAGGGAACTTATAACTGGAGCATTATGTGTATTGATAATGCTTTGTCAAACAATAAAGGATATTCCTCAAACTATAGCATAACAATAATACCTAATAATGAACCTGTAATAACTGCTATCTCAATTCAGGAAATAATAGACTTGAATATGGGGAAGGAAAAAGTTGTATACTGCAACGCAACTGTTAGGGATGATGATGGTATAGCAGATATAAAATCATTCAACTCAACTTTATATCATAGTTCTGTCTCCCCTACTGACCCTAATGACAATAACAACCACTACACAAATAACAGCTGCACAATAGCAGGAACAACAGAGTATGAAATTAATTATATTTGCG
>PXDW01000065.1 GCA_003564925.1 Candidatus Woesearchaeota archaeon
GAAAAAACAAATAATGAAATTCACCCAGATTGTCATAATGTAGTTGAAAAAGTAAAAACATGTTGATAAGTGTAGGAACACCTTGGGGTGGACATACCCAATGACTATGAGCAACCTTAACCTTTCCTTAACTCCGCTACCCCATAAGCATTGAAAATCATGATTAGCACTGCTTCATTCCTGACCTGATGCGGTTCACATAATCACAATCCTACAGGACAGAGTATCATTGTACGGGTCAAGACCCATAATTAATGAATATATCGCCCCCAAGGCTTCGGCCCCGCCTAAAGCTCGTTTGCGGTAACAGGAGAGAGCTATCCTCCCGGCCTATCCTACAAAGCTAAAAAACAACATTTTATTTTTAAATGTTGTGGTATTTTATAGAAATTGTCGATTTCCAAAAAATTTATTAAGCTACTTCATTTTACACTATTGGGGGAAATGAAAGCTAGAATTGTTTTTTTAGGTACAGGCGGCGATTCCATTGTAGTTGGCAAGCAGCTTAGAGCCTCAGGTGGAATTATACTGCAGATAGATGATACTCAGTTCCATATAGATCCAGGTCCGGGAGCATTGGTAAGAGCAAGACAGGAAAATATAAACCTTAGAGAAAATACAGCAGTATTTGTTTCTCACTCTCATATAAACCATTGCAATGATGCAAATGCGGTAATCTCTGCCATGACTCATTCAGGGATGGACAAGACAGGGGTTTTAATTGGAAACAAAACAGTTATGGAAGGAGAAGGAGAGATAAAGCCTTATATTACAGATTTCTATAAAAAATGCGTTGAAAGATATATATCTCTTGACCAGGGAACAAAAATAGGGATAAATGAGATAGACGTAAAGACACTATATACAAGGCACTCAGACATAAATACTCTCGGCTTTAAGTTTTTTACTCCTGAATTTATTTTATCATATACTTCAGATACAGAATACTCTACTGCTCTCATAGACGCCCACAAAAATTCAGACATTATGATATTAAACGTAGTTAATCCATCAGGAATTAAACAGGAAGGCTTATTAAATACAGATGATGCTATAAAATTAATAAGTAAAGTTAAGCCTTCTCTGGCAATTATTAACCATTTCGGGATAAAAATGTTAAGCATAAATCCAATAACAGAAGCCAGAAAGATAACAAGGCAGACAAAAGTTCAGACAATTGCTGCTAAAGATGGCTTAGAGGTTAATCCTTTGTCTTATGCAGCGAAATCAAAGCAGAAAACCTTGATGGGTTATAAGTAATTAATCAGCCAAATTATTCCATAACCGACTAAACATCCTGCTGTTATAAATGGCATAGCTGGATAGAACTTTCCCTTTTCTGACTTAATAAGCAGCAAAGATAATGCAATTGTTACAAAAACAGAAACCACAAAGCTTGAAAAAAGTGCATTTATTTTTGTAAATTCATAAAACTGTATAAGTTCATTCATTACTACTCCTGTAAAAATTAAAGGAAAAGCTATATCTCCTCCACCAAGTACAGCAACTCTTCCTTCTTCTTTTTTAGATTCAGACTTAACTTTTGTTTTTTTTATTTTTTCAATTTTTTGAATTCCCTTTCCTCCATAAGGAAAAAACAAACCAGCAAATATATTGGCTTCTGTTTGGAAGTTTGCCATCTTTACCATATGCTTTGATTTCCAAACAGCATATATGTCATAGGCAGATATAACAAGCAAAAGCATTATTGTCCAGAAAACGTTTAGCAATGGCACAAAAATTACAGCAATACCGGCATACATAAAAAGCTCAGTCAAATTATGCACATAAACATTGGGTTTGAATATTTTCCAGATTGCAAAAAATAAGGCGATAGCATAAGCGATTATCTCTTCAACAAAAACTCCTAAAGCAACAGTTGTAGTAAGCCAAACAGCTAAAAAAAACCAGACTTTCCATAGGTTCACTTTCCTGAATTTTATTATCAATAAAATCAAACTAGTTCCTATTAAAACAGCCCCAATAATGTACCAAAAAGATACATTTGGCTCCATTTCAGGCCTTTCACCTAGGGCAGTATCACTATAAACAATCTCAATTTCACCAGTTTCAGTTTTTACAATCTCGTCTATGCTTGAGTTTATTATGATTATACCAATTATCTGAGATATGAAAAAAAACAATATAAGAAATATTGTAACTTTTAAGGTGTGTTTCATATTAATATTTTTTTATTAATACTATATAAATCTTTTTAAAGATAGAAAAAAATATAAACTATATAAATAAAGTATATAATAAAATATAAAATAGGTGTAAAATGTTTAAGGTTGCTCCTTTATCAAGTGGATATATGCTTATGAGTATGTTTGGATTTGTAGCTTCATTAGTAGTAATAATACCCTACAATAAGCCGTGGGGATTTGCTTTTGCATTTATATTCACTTTGATGTTTATAGCTTCAATAATCAGTATGACTCATGCTCCTTCTTTAGACACCTTAGAAATAAAATTCAATAAAAAAAGAAAATAATCATTTTATCTTTTCAAATTTTTCTTTTGCTTTGCTTTCTTTCCAGAATATTTCATGTGATGCTCTTTTCTCAAACAATGCTACAGCCATATTTATAATGTCTGTTTGGTACTCTTTCAAGCTTTTTTCTTTAATTATTGATTTGGCGTCTTCTACACAATCTTTCATAATATTTATGTTTTCAGACCTACATAAAGCTTCTTGCTCTTTTTCTTCTGCTTCTGTCAAAAAAACCTCGACCCATTTAGGATAAGCGCTTTTTTCAGAACTTTTTGGAAATGTTTTGCTGAATGCCATAATATTAGGAAAGTAAACAGAGTTTAAAAAATTTGCCAATAAAAAATGAAAATCTTCTATTCAGAATCCTTTAAATCATCAATAAAAGTGTCAGGGGTTTCAAAATCTTTTTCCTCTTCGTCAACAGCAGACGGCGACTCTCCCCCATGCCAGGTTATTCTTGGCCTTATTTTCATCGGAAATATTTTTTCATTGCTGTCATCAAGAATAAGGGCTGATCCTGTGCTTCTGGGAAGATCATTTATAAGTTTGTCCAGATTATCCCTCATATAGCTTTGTGTTAGGTCTCCAAGGGCATCGCTGTCTATCTTTGCAGTGATTCTATGGCTTATTATTACATCTGATTGTGTCATTACATCCCTATGTATTTTTCCTGGTTGCTGAGACGCCAGAATTAGTGAAATTCCGGGCTGTCTTCCCTCCCTTAAAACTCTAACTAAAGGCTCAGTAGCTACAGTCTCTTTGTCATTAGGCAAAAACTCATGAGCTTCGTCTATTATTATCCATACTAAAGGAAAACTTTTTTCTTTTTTCTTTTCATCTTCAAGATATGTTGTCGCATGACTTATTTCCCTGAATTCCTCTTCTCTTCTCGCTATCATCCTCTCAACAAAAAGTTTCTGAGTAACTAAACCTATTGCAAGGCTTTTTATATTCCATGAGCCTGCCATGGTTGCATATATGCTTACATCTAAAACTGTAACTTGCCCTGCTTTTGAAAGTTCTGTTAAAGGCTTGCCTTTCTCGTCAAATATTCCCCAGTTCAAAGCATTAGAAAAAAGATTTTCAGCAGCATTTCTTACGTTATCTTCAGTTCTTTTGTCTTTTTTTATTATCTCTATTATATCCTCAACAGAAAAACTCTTTTTTGAACTCTTTATATCATTTATTACCCTCTCAATCAAAACACCTATTGGAGATGTTTGCTTTACATCAAAAACTAAACACCAATCTCTCGCATCAAGCTCTTTCGGACATATCGAGAAAGGATAATCAGTAGGTATTCCTTTTTTCTTTGATTCTTCATAAAATCCAGATGGAGTATAAATCTTAATATTAAAACCTTCAGGACTTAAACCCCAATCACCAAGTACTTTTTTGTCCCTGTTGTTAGGATATTTCATCGACCAGTACACACCCATAGTATCTAAAATGATAATTGAGAGATTTTTAGAAACATCTTCTGGTAATTTTGCAACGCCCTCTGCTATTACTCCCATTGTATAAGATTTTCCAGAACCTCTTTTTCCACAAACAAAAACAACATGAGACTTCGCCACATCAAGATAAACATCACTGCTTAAAGAAGTTGTACGACCCATTTTGACATAGTGTTTCCCTATAAATACTATCCCTTTATCACCATATTTCTTTTTTTCAGATTCGTCTCTTCCAACTATAATGTCATACATATGTTTTTTTATTAACTATTAGTATATATATTTTTCCTGATAAAACAAAAGCTTTTTATATAGTTTCTTTTTTTCTTCTTTAGATATGACAGAAGACGCTTTAAATTTAATCAAAAAACAGTTAGAGGAAGTTAACGAAAACAGCTTTAATGTGCCGCAGCAGAAATACCAAGGTAAAAAAGACTCTTCAATACAGAAAAAAAGTTTAGAAATTAAAGAAGAGCCCAAATCTGCTGTTTCAGAAATTAAAATGGGAGAAAAAAAACAAGAGCAGGAAAAGAAGGAAACTCCTAAGGTGTCTGAGAAAAAAAACAATATAAAGATAAAAAAGGAAGATATTAAAACTAAGAAAAGTAAAAATAATACGAAAAGGAAAAAAACAAATAAAAAAGTTTTTAAAAAAAAATCTAAAATGCCAACCAAGAAAAAAACAAATAAAAAAACCAAGAAAGTTGTTAAGAAGCCAAAAAGGGCAAAACCTAAAAAAGGAATTAGAAAGTTTATAATCCTTTTTGTTGCTTTAATTGGAATTGCATTCATAATATTCCTGGTTTTTTTGCTTGTAGGAGATAAAGAATCTCCTGAAAAAGACGAGGTTATAGCTACAGTAAATGGCGAAAATATATATCTATCAGAAATTGAACATAGATATGAATTATATCAGGGATTATATTCTATAGAAGAACTTTTGGATCAGTCAATTATGGAGATTGTTCTTTTACAGGAAGCTGAAAGACAGGGATACTCAGTTACTGAGAGGGAATTTGAAGATATGATGGAAGAACTCTTTATAGCTGCTGGAGCAACAAGAGAAGATCTTAATAAAGAATTAATGGAAGTAGGGATTACTTATGAAGAATATAAAGAATCTTCAATGAAAAGCATAATTATAAGAAAGCTCTTAGAAGATGTTGTTGAAGATGTTAAGGTTACAGAGGAAGAAATACTAGACTATTATGATATGATTAAAGATGATTTGCCTGAAGAATATGAATTTGAAGAATTAAAAGAACTTATAAACCAAAGCTTAATGATGGACAAAAGAGACGCTCTTTTTGAAGAATATGTAGATAATCTTATAGAAAAGGCCGATATCTTAATAATGCACGATTCTGAGATAATTGGCGGTTCAGAAGAAGATGTAGCTAGAAAAATAGAATTGGCAGAATGCCTTTCACAAAATAATATTGTTCTATATAGTACAACAACATGCCCTGCGTGCATAACACAAAAAAATGCTTTTGGTCAAGAAGCGGTCAATTCATTGAATATTGTAGAGTGCAACCTAGATGAAGGTAGACAGGAATGCATAGATTATGGAATTGAAGCTACACCTACATGGATAGTGAATGGAATAAAATATGTTGGAGTTCTTTCATTAGAAGGTTTAGCTGAATTATCTGGTTGCGATTATTAGAAAATTCTGCATAATTATTATCATAATATATTTGATTCATATATAAAAATAAAATATAAAATAAAAAATTATTCTAGGTCGTTGCTTTTTAGAATACTGATTCTTGTTTCAGAGTCTTCTATCTTAGAATCCATAGCTACCATAAACTTAACTGAAGATTTTTCTGCAGCATTCACCATATTTTTATCAATTATGCCATCAAAAACGATAGCATATATTCCATCGGCGAGACTCTTTATCGTGCTTTCTATCTCTGTTATCGGAACTTTTCCTAATATGTTTAGGTTTTCATCAAGTATGTATGATCCTCTTGTTCCTATCAAGTCATTTAACATATCTTTAAATTTGTTTTTTTGATCTTCGCCAATCTTAATTTTTCTATATGGTGTTCTTTGATATTGTCTATTACTTTGCCTGTAATTTGGTCTTTTTATGTCCTGTCTATTGTTGCTGATTTTTTCGGGTTTTTCTTCCATCTCAAGCTTTGCCTGTTCTGCAGTAATCTTGCTTCTCAGAGCTTTATGTACTTCTTTACTTGTCAATTCCTCAACTTCTTTTCCATCAGGAGCTTTTGTAACAAAATCAATATTTGTAGATGTAAGCAATTCTTTTACTATAAGATCTCCTCCCCTATCACCATCAACAAAAACAGTTAATGTTTTCTTCTTGCTTAAGTCTACTATCTCTTCAGGGACAGAAGTGCCGTTCATCGCTATTGCGTTCTTTATCCCATACTTCAGTAAGTTAAGAACATCTGCACGTCCTTCAACAACAACAATTTCATCACTATTTTCTATATTAGGTCCGCAGGGAAGCCTTGATTTTCCATATTCTTGGATTTCCATAACTCTTACAGAATAAGCTACTTCATCAGACAATACTTGAGAATCAGGTATAACATCATCCATCATGTCCTGCAGAAGCTCCTTCGCTCTTCCTATAACAGTGTTTCTCTTATTCACTCTAACGTCTTCTATTTTTGTAACTTTGACTTTAGAGTTACAGGGACCTATTCTTTGGATAATTTCTAAAGCGGCCCCAACTATTGATGTCTCTGCCTTATCCAATGAACTTGGTATAAGTATCTCCCCCTGTGTTTTTCCGCTTTTTGTTCCAAGATTTACCTCTATTCTGCCAATTCTTCCGCTTCTTTGCAGCTCTCTAAGCTCAAGATCTGCACCGAGTAAACCTTCTGTTTGCCCAAATATTGCTCCAATAACATCCGGCCTGTCTACAACACCGTCAATTTCAATCATAGCATTGATTATATATTTGGCTGCAACTTGACTAATCTTTCCCATTTTTACCTCCTACAAAACTAGTCAGTAAGAAAAAGTACTCATAACTAATCCATCCTCATTTTTATCATTAAATGAACTAGTGATCATAATACTTTCTCCAGAACAAGCTTCTTTGAGTTAAATTATCTATATCTAAATAAATTATATTTCCATTTTAAATTAATAATAATGATATGTTAAGCTTGTCCTTTTTGACTAATAATTGTTATTTTATTGACTATGAGGCCCGCAACACTAACTCCTGAGTTCATAGCTTGACTTTCGTCGTAAGCTCGAGCAGGTACTCTCGTGACGGGCTCTAAAAATGAGTATAATTCATTTATATTTAAACTTTTTGGAAATGACTATTTGGCAAACCTTTAAATAAATATTGTTTTTCTTTCAAAATATGGAAAAACACTGTCATAATTTGAAAATTCCTAAAGAAAGAATAGCTGTACTTATAGGAACAAAAGGTGAAGTAAAGAGTGAGATAGAGGACAATACAAAAACTAAAATAAACATAGATTCTGAAGAGGGAGATGTTGTAATTACAGGGTCAGACGCGGTAAATTTATATACTGCGAATGAGATAATAAAAGCTATTGCTCGAGGTTTCAACCCGGATATCGCACAGCTTCTTTTAAAACAGGACTATTGTTTTATCTTATTGGATTTGTCAGATTTTTGCAAACAAAGCGATTTAAAGAGGATAAAAGGGAGAATAATAGGAAAAGAAGGAAAATCAAGAGCTACGCTTGAAACACTAACAGATTCCCATATTTCAGTTTATGGAAAAACAGTAGGAATTATAGGGCTAAATGAAACTGCTATAATGGCTAAAGATGCAATACAATCTTTAATAAGAGGAAAACCACACTCCAAAGTTTATAGTGCTTTAGAAAGACAAAGAAAAGATATGAAAAACCCACCCATATAGAAAAAGTTATCTATTTGAAAACAATAAACCTTATAAACTAACATAAAAACTTTATTCTAATGTCAGAGGAAAACCGAAAGCTAGATTCTTATTCTAAAAATGATGGAAATAAGAGCACTTTTCCTAAAGCATTGGAATTAGCTAAAAAACAGAGAGAAATAAGTATAGCAGAATTTTTTGAAAAAAATAGGCATTTGCTTGGGTTTGATAATAAGAAAAAGGCTTTGCTAACAACAGTTAAAGAAGCAGTCGATAACGCTTTAGATGCATGCGAGGAAGCAGATATTCTCCCAGAGCTGGTTGTAGAACTATTTGATATGGGTAATGATAGATATAGGATAGTTATAGAGGATAATGGTCCAGGAATTGTAAAGAACCAAATACCTAAGATTTTTGCAAAGCTTCTTTATGGAAGCAAATTCCATAGACTGAAGCAGGCAAGAGGCCAACAAGGGATAGGTATAAGTGCTGCAGTATTGTACGGTCAACTAACAACTGGAAGACCTGTTAAAATAATTTCAAAGATTTCACCAAATGATCCGGCGCATTTTTATGAACTAAGGATCGATACCCAAAAAAACAAGCCGGAAATTGTAACAGATAAGACAACAGAATGGGAAAAAGACAACGGAACAAGAATTGAGTTGGATTTGGAAGGAAGCTATAGTAAAGGATACCAAAGCGTTGACGAATACTTAAAAGATACTGCAATTGTCAATCCCCACGTTACTATTATATATACAAATCCTAAAGCAGAACAGATAATTTTTCCAAGAGCTACTGAAAAAAAGCCAAAAGAGCCAAAGGAAATAAAGCCCCACCCTTATGGTGTTGAGCTTGGAATACTCATGAAGATGCTTAAATGGACGGAATATAGAACCCTACAAGGTTTTCTTACAAACGAATTTTCAAGAGTCGGACCAGGAACAGCTAAACAAATTTGTGAAAATTCAGCAATACTTCCAAGCACAAAACCTAAAAGTATAAGTAGGGAAAATGCCGAAAAGCTAATAGTTTCTATAAGAAATACTAAGATTGTTGCTCCCCCAACCGATTGTATAGTTCCGATAGGATCTGATTTGTTGGAAAAAGGGCTAAAAAAAGAAGTAAATGCCGAGTTTTATTGTTCTGCAACAAGGCCCCCTTCTGTTTATAGGGGAAACCCTTTTGTTGTTGAAGCAGCAATTGCCTATGGCGGAACACTTTCAGGAGATAAAACTGTGGAAATTTTAAGGTTTGCCAATAGAGTTCCTTTATTGTACCAGCAAGGGGCATGTGCGGTTACAGAATCAATTCAAAAAACATCGTGGAGAAACTACGGATTGCAGCAGTCGGGAAACAATATTCCTGTAGGCCCTGCAGTTGTCTTGATTCATATAGCTTCTGTTTGGGTTCCTTTCACTTCAGAGGCAAAGGAAGCAATCGCGCATTATTCTGAAATAAAAAAAGAAATTAAACTGGCTTTACAGGAGTGCGGAAGAAAACTAAGCAGTTATGTTTCTAAAAAAAGAAAAGTAAAAGACGAATTTAAAAAAAGAAGCTATATTGAAAAATATATACCTCATGTCGCCGACGCCTTGAAAAGTTTGCTTGATTTAACTGATATAAAAAGAACCCAGATTGAGAAAGAATTAAGAAATTTGCTTGAAAAGACAAGAGGCAAGCTAAATACTATGGATTTTGATGAAAAAGCAAATGAGGAATATGATGAGGAGTTTGCTTCAATAGGTCGGGAGGAACGAGATGAAAGTTAAGGAAAAGATTTTAGAAATAGCGAATGATGTTTATAAAAGCATAATCAAGAAAGAAAGGCCCGAATTGAAGATGCCTATAAGGTCTTTGAATAATGTCAAATATAATTATAAAGATGGTTATTTTGAGCTTGTTGGCAAAGCAAAAGGAAGAACGCTTACTGCCTCTACGATAAGGACATTTGCCCAGACACTCAGGATGATGGGATTATCAAAAGAGCTTATAGATTCTGATGATATAGCTACTAAAAGAGAAGCATATTATACAGCATATAACTGGGAAGAGGCTCGTTTTAATAGCCAGCCAGAATCAGATACAGTTATGGATGATGTTGAGTCTATGATGTGTGTAAATAGAGAACAGCTTAGATTTATACCAGAGGAAAAAGGCGGAGATATCGCAGGAAACTTAATTGTCATTGATAAGGATGAAAAAGGAAAAGATATCAGAATTGATTGTTCAAAAATGGGATCGGGTGCTTATTCAGTTCCCAGCTCTGTAGAAGAGTTAAAGTTTGAGACATCTGCTAAATTTATTTTGGCTATAGAAACAGCAGGTATGTTCCAAAGACTTGTTAAGCATAATTATTGGAAAAAAAGTAATTGTATTTTGATAAGTATGGGTGGAGTCCCAACAAGGGCATGTAGGAGATTTATTAGAAGATTAAGTGATTCAAAAAAACTACCTGTTTTTGTTTTCACTGACGGCGATTTCTATGGTTATATGAACATATACAGAACATTAAAGGTTGGATCTGGAAATGCCGCTCATATAAATGAATTTTTTTGTGTTCCAAAAGCTAAATTTATAGGTGTTACGCCGCAGGATATCATTGATTATAAGCTTCCCACACATCCTCTAAAAGAAGTTGATATAAAAAGGGGAAAAGATGCTTTGAAGAATGACCCTTTTGTTCATCACCATAAAGAATGGCAGAAAGCTATACAATTGCAGCTAAAGCTTGGAAAGAGGGCAGAGCAGCAGGCATTTGCAAAATACAACTTAAATTATGTAATTGACAAATACTTGCCAGAGAAGATGAAAAATCAAAAAACATGGCTGCCATAAGACTATAATACCAAAATTATAAGGAAAATATTTAAATATAGTCTATTTTTCTGTTTTTATATTGGTTTATAACCTTTATTTATGGACCTGTAGCCTAGCCTGGATAAGGCGACAAATAAGCAGTTTATCTGTAATATTCGCTAAAGCCTTCTAAGCTGTAGATCATGGGTTCGAATCCCATCAGGTCCATTGCGGGGGTCGCCAAGTGGCTAAGGCAATTGGCTGCAAAATTTGGCTGATTAATCTATGAGAATCAGCAGAGCCCAATCATCGAGGGTTCGAGTCCCTCCCCCCGCTTTTTATATTATATTATTTTCTATGATTTGTTTTTATTCTTTGATCTCAACTTTATCAAAAAAGCCACTAAGAATAAATTTGAAATAATTTAGCTCTTCTTTATTAAACCCAATTTTTTCATTGTAGAATTCATTAAGACATTTGCCAGGTCTAAAATTCTGTATAGAGAATTTTTTGCTTCCTTTAAGCCACTTGCCTATTTTTTCTATATTTTCTTTTTCGTGAATTTCCGGAACAACGGTTGTTCTAAACTCATAATCTACGTTGCTGTTTCTAATCAACTCAACAGATTTTTTTATGTTTTCTAAGTCAATCTTTATCTTTGCTGTTTTTTCATAGTCCTCCAAATTGGATTTTATATCCATCGCAATAAAATCAACCAGCTTATTGTCAATAACTTTTTTTATCATTTCAGGATTGCTTCCATTAGTATCCAATTTAACAAGAAATCCCTCTTTTTTTATTTTTGATATAAATTCAGGGAGATCTTTATGCAGACAGGGTTCCCCTCCAGTTATGCATGCGGCATCAATCCATTTCTTATTATTGATCATCTCTTTTATTACTATCTCCTCAGATATTTCCTCTATTTTGGGATCATTCATGACAATCTCAGGATTATGGCAATAAGGGCACCTAAAGTTACAACTAGACAAAAAAATAACAGATGTAATTTTTCCAGGATAATCAACCATAGATGTCTTATGAAAGCCTTTAATCTGCATTTTATTAGACTGCCTTTGCCTTTAATAAGGGACTAAATTGGCTTTCCATGCTTTTATTTTCGCAGTATTCGACTCTTTTTCTATATTCTTCAGCTTTTCCCCTATTCCAGTTCTGGATAGGCCTGAAGTAGCCGACAATTCTTGAAAAAACCTCACATTCTTCTTTGCAGTCAGGGCATTTAAAGTGCTCTCCTTTAATGTAACCATGGGTTTTGCATACAGAAAATGTTGGAGTTATAGAGAAATAAGGCATCCTTGTGTTTTCTGCTATCTTCTTAATAAGATTCTTGCACGATTCGCCATTTGACATCTTTTCGCCTAAAAATGTATGGAACATTGTCCCTCCTGTATATAGTGGCTGTATTGTGTTCTGATGCTCTATTGCTTTTATAGCATCATCTGTATAATTTACAGGAAGTTGTGTTGAATTGGTTAGGAAAGGCTCTTTTTCTCCACTTGTTTTTATATCAGGATACATTTCCTTATCCAGCCTTGCAAACCTGTAAGATGTTGATTCAGCCGGAGTTGCTTCCAAGTTATATAAATTTCCTGTCTCATTCTGGAACCCCTTTATTCTTTTTCTCATAAATTCCATAACTTCAATAGTAAAGGCTCTCCCTTCTTCTGTCTCTATTCCTTTTCCAAGGAAATTCAGGCAGGACTCATGCATTCCGCATAAGCCTATTGTAGAGAAATGATTTTCAAAGGTTCCCAAAAATCTTTTTGTAAAGGGTATTAGGTTATTCTCCAAGTTTTTATTTACAACCCTTCTCTTTATTTCCAAAGAATCCTTTGCAATTAGCATATAATGTTCTAGTTTTTCAAGAAACTCTTCTTTGTTTTTTGCTTCATACCCTATTCTGTTCATGTTTATAGTCACAACTCCTATGCTTCCTGTTGAGTCACCAGGCCCCCACATTCCCCCAGGCCTGTTCATCAGCTCATTCTGGTCTAGATTGAGCCTGCAGCACATAGCCCTTATACTGCTAGGATCCAAGTTGCTTCCTATGTAATTCTGGAAATAAGGAAGGCCGTATTTCGCAGTCAATTCAAAAAGTATTTTGGAATTTTCGCTTTCCCAGTTAAAATCTTTTGTTAGATTATATGTTGGTATCGGAAAGGTGAATACACTTCCTTTAGCATCCCCTTCAAGCATTACTTCTAAAAAAGCCTTGTTTAAAATATTCATTTCTTTTTGGCAGTCTCCATAAGTAAAATCCTGCTCTATTCCATCAACAATGGCCTTCTCTTTTTTCATATCATCAGGAACTGTCCAGTCAAAAGTAAGATTCGAGAAAGGATATTGGCATCCCCATCTGGAAGGGATATTCAGGCTGAAGACAAGCTGCTGCATACATTGCTTGATTTCCTTAAAATCCATATTGTCTGCTTTTATGAAAGGCGCTAGTAAAGTATCTACACTGCTAAATGCCTGCGCTCCTGCAAACTCCATCTGCAAACATCCAATATAATTAACCATCTGATGTACTAATGTATTCATGTGCTTTGCCGGCTTGCAATCGACCTTATTTGGGACCCCCCCAAAACCCATAACTATAAGATTTTTAAGGCTCCATCCAGCACAATATCCTATAACTCCTTGGGTTAAGTCATGTATGTGCATATACCCTTTTTTATGCGCTTCAGCAATAGGGCCTCCGTACATCTCTTCAAGATTATAATTCTTCATAACTGCTCCAGCAGCATATTGTATTAATCCAGAGAAAGAAAAAGCCTCATTGCTGTTTTCTTTTACTTTCCAGTCTTTTCTGTCAATATAATTTCCAATTGTATTTTGCACATCTATAAATGTTGTCTTTGCTTTTCTTATCTTTTTATGCTGTTCCCTGTATAAAATATAAGCCTTTGCTGTTTTTGCATGACCATGTTCAATAAGGGTTTTTTCAACTACATCCTGTATATCTTCAATACTCGGAACATTATTATTATCAAATCTCTGATTTAGTTCCTTAACAACACTCTCTGATAGTTTTTCTGCTATTGATTTGTCTTTCCCTCCTACAGATTTAGCAGCATTGAATATAGCTTTAGTAATTTTTTCCTGGTCAAAATCAACAATTCTACCATCCCTTTTTTTGACTTTTACAATCTTATTAATTTTTGATTTTTCAATTTCAATATTTTCATATGTTGTAAAGCGATTGTTACAGCTTAAGCACTCTCTTCTTCTTCTTGCAGAGCCTTCAGAAGTTTCTCTTTTATCAACAACTTTTGTTTCATCAGATTCGCAATATGGGCATTTCATAGTTACATCTACCTCGTTAATTTTCACTCAAAAGTAACACAATATATTGTGCTTTTATCTTTTAAGAACACAATATATTGTGGTATAATTCATATATAAATATTTCTATGAATCATTATATATAATCTAAAATAATTTTTTAAATAATTTATTTTCTAATTTTTTGGCAAATTTTATAAGCGTTTTAGACTTTATTGTTCTCATGAAAAAACAAATTAGAGTAATAGGAATAGATGATGCTTCATTTGACAAATTTAAGGATAAAAATGTTCTAATCCTTGGAACTATTTACAGAGGAGGGGATTTTATGGAAGGGTTAGTTTCATGTCATGTTAAAAAAGATGGTAATGAAGCCACAGATAAAATCATTAGAATGATAAATAATACAAAATTTAAACCACAACTACAATATATCTTATTAGATGGTATAGCAGTGGCTGGTTTCAATGTTATTGATGTTAATAAATTATCTAGTAAAACTGGTTTGCCAGTAATTGTTGTAATAAGAAATTACCCTAACTTTAAAGAAATTATAGGTGCTTTAAATAAGCTAAAGATGAATACTAAGATCAAATTAATTGAAAATGCGGGAAATGTCCAAAAGATAGGAAAAATATATACGCAACTAGTTAATACAAATAAAAAAGAGGCTGAAGATCTGTTTAATATTCTATGTAAGCGCTCTTTCATTCCAGAACCTATAAGGGTGGCCCATATTATTGGTTCTGGTATAGTAAAAGGCGAAAGTCATGGACGAGCTTGAATTCTTGAAAAATAACTCATGCTATTGATGAATATACCAACCATTAATAGTATGAAGGCTTTTATAATCGATGCTTTTCCAATAATTGAGAACATTCCAGAAAAAAAAGATTCTGGAAATAGCATTATTATGTTTGAATCATGGGGAAACATATAATTATCTTCAAAGAATATAATATGAAACTTATCAAACAAAAATGTGAAGTCTATAAGACTCAGAATAATAAAAAACAAAATAACAATGATACTGCCTAAAACAAGAAGAGAACTTAATGATTTTGAAAAGTCTCTTGTTTTTTTATAATAAAGTATGAAAAATATAACCATCAAAATAATTGACGAATAATAAGAAAAGACTAATTTCCTAATTAGATTTTTTACATCATATAGGTGCGATGCCTCTCTCTCATTAAAAAAATCAGTTTCTAATTTTTCATCATATCTGAAATATTCAATTAAGGAAATAGTTACGTTTTGCGCCAGACTTTTGTTCATATTTGAATACACATTGCTTTTTTCCTGTTCTCTAAAATATGAGTTTCTGTCAAATACAATATCTATTGCAGAACCTAGAACTAAAACAAAGAAAAAAAATATTATTGCAAAGGATAACAGAATTCTTTTTGTAGTATTTTTATGTGTAGTACAACTTGTTTTCTTTTTTTTGTTTTTCATCTGTCTGGCTCCCGGGTTTGTTTGCTCTAGGCCTATTAGAATCTATATCTCTTCTGAAAGTTATCTCGAGCTCTTTTAGAAAAATATTCATGCCTTCTTGCATGGTTGTTGGAGTATTAACCAGGCCTTTTTTTGCAGGAATTCCTGAAAAGACAACTAAACCTTCTGAAATATAATCAATAAACATTAAATCATGATCAACTATCAAAGCAGATTTTCCGCTTAATTCAATAAAGTCTCTTATTATTTTAGAAATTATAAGTCTTTGTTCTACATCAAGATAAGCAGAAGGTTCATCAAGCAAATATATTTCAGCATCTGTTCCAAGACATTTTGCTATGGCAACTTTTTGAAGTTCTCCCCCGGACAAATCATTTAAATTTTTTTCAAGCAATGGTTTTATGTTTAAAGGAAGTATAAGCTGGTTATTATGTTTTTTTATCGCATCTTTTAAGAATATAGCAACAGGCTCTTCGCTTTTTTCAAGATATTGTGGCTTATAAGAAACCCTGAAATTTTTTATTGCATAATTTGTTTTTATTTCTCCGGCAAGTATTTTTACAAATGAGGTTTTTCCAATGCCATTTTCTCCTAATATTCCGAGAACACTAGAGCTGTAAATCTCTCCTTCTTTAGCCTCTAAGCTGAAGGAACCTATCTTTTTATCGAAACTAGGCCAGGAAGAAAGCAAGGATTCTTTTTTTGTTTCTAATGGGGGTTTTTTGTCAAATTTAATTTTATAAGGCCTAAACCTAACGTTTTCTTCTTTTAGATATCCTTCAAGATAGACATTAATCCCCATTCTTGTTACTTTGGGCTGAGAGACAATTCCATAGCACCCTTGTTTACCATACATCATATGAACTAAGTCTGTCATATAATCTAAAATAATAAGATCGTGCTCTATAACTAAAACAGCAGTATCTTCATCTGCCAGTTTTTTTATAAATTTACCCACTTTTATTCTTTGTTTGATGTCTAAAAATGAAGTGAGTTCATCAAAAAAATAAACATTGGCTTTTTTTAATACTGTTGCTGCTATCGCAACTCTTTGCAACTCTCCTCCAGATATTTTTGAAATGTCACGGTCCAAAATATTACTTATATCAAGCTCCTTTGCTATTTCTTTCATTTTGTTTTTTTCATCTACCCTGGTTAATAATTCATTTACAGTACCTTTTGTCTGTTTGGGAATTAAATCAACTTGCTGGGGCTTATAAGCAACTTTTATCTTTTTTTCTATAATATTTTCAAAATAATTCTGAGCTTCTGTCCCTTTAAAATATTCAATAATCTCTTTATGATCAGCGTCTTTTTCTTTTCCCAAATTCGGGTTGAGCAAGCCCGCTAATATATTTATAGCAGTTGACTTACCAATTCCGTTTACTCCTACAATTCCCGTAACTTTTCCAAATATTGGAATCGGTAAATTATAAAGCGCAAATCCGTTTTTTCCATACCTATGTATTGGATCTCTCTTCAATTCTTCTGGAAGATTGATTATATGGATAGCATCAAATGGACACCTATTAGAACAAATACCGCATCCTGTGCAGAGTTTTTCATCTACTTCTACTTTTCCACTTATGCCTTTTATTATGCAGTTTTTCTCTTCTCTGTTGATAGGGCAAAGCTTTATACACAAATCTTGACATTTTATCGGATTGCACTTCTCTTTCTGAACAACAGCTATTCTTGTCATAAAAGAATAGAATAAAAAGATGTTTTTAAATTTTACTTATTCACTAGACATTCCCCCACTAAATTTATATATCATTATCCTTTATTTTTAGATATGAAAGGTTTTGTTGTTTATACTACTTACAGAATAGAAGATAATCAAGCATTGGTTTACTTATTCGGGAGACTGGAAAACGGAGAATCTTTTTTGACAATAAACGAGTTTAAGCCTTATTTTTATATAAAAAATAAAGATGTTTCAAAATTAAAAGAAATAGATATAGATGTAAATTATGCTGTAGAAAAGTCAAAATTCAGAAACTTTGATGAAGAGCAAGTTTCAAAAATTATATTAAATGTTCCGAAAGATGTACCCAGACTAAGAAGAGCTTTTGAAGATGAAAAAATAGAATGCTATGAGGCGGATATAAGATTCACGTCAAGGTTTCTTATAGATCATAAAATAAAAGGCTCTTTAGAGATAAAAGGCGATTATAAAAAAGGCAATTTTGTAAACAGAATATATCAAAATCCCGAATTAAGATCATCTGATTTTTTCCCAGATTTAAAAACTTTATCTTTGGATATTGAAACAGACATGGAAGGAAAACAGATTTATTCTATAGCTTTTTATACAAAAGAATTCAATAAATCATTAATTGTTTCAAATAAAAACCTAAAAAATGCGGAATCATTCAAAGATGAAAAGTCATTATTGGAAAGGTTTAAAGAATTGGTAATAGAAATTGATCCTGATATAATAACAGGATGGAATGTTATTGATTTTGATTTAGCTAAGATAAGGGAAAGATTTGATGCAAACAAGGTTGAGTTTGTTTTGGGAAGAACTGAATGGAAATCTTCACTTAGAGTACAGTCTGATTTCTTTAGAGACTCTAGCGCCGATATAGCAGGAAGAATGGTTTTAGATGCTATACACATATTAAGAAGCTCTTTTATTTCCCTCGACGATTATAGGCTCGATACTGCTGCTAAATCATTTTTGAACGAAAAAAAGCTTATAGATGAGGAAAACAAAGGGGAAGAGATAGAACAATTGTTTAAGAATAATCCCCAAAAGCTTGTTGATTACAATATAAAGGATGCTGAGCTTGTCATAAAGATACTGGAAAAAAAGAAACTAATAGAGCTTACAATAGAGCGCTCTTTGCTTACGGGTATGGAACTTGACAGAGTAAAAGCCTCTATCGCTTCTCTTGATTCTCTATATATGAGAGAAACAATGAATAGGGGATATGTGGTTCCATCAGCAGGTTTTGAAGAGAGGGAAGAGAGAATAAAAGGAGGATTTGTTAGGGATTCTACTCCAGGGATATATGACTTTATAATTGTTTTGGACTTTAAAAGCCTATATCCAAGTATAATAAGGACTTTTAATATTGATCCAATTTCAATGGATTTAAAAGGAGAGATAAAAGCTCCTAATGGAGTTCGTTTTAAATCAAATGATGGAATATTGCCAATGATTATCCAAAAATTATGGGAACAAAGAGATAAAGCTAAAAAAAGAAAAGATGAAGCCGCAAGCTTCGCTATAAAAATTCATATGAATTCTATTTTCGGAGTTATGGCAAACCCCACATGCAGGTTTTATTCTTTGGAACTTGCTAATGCAATAACTCATTTTGGCCAAAAAATAGTAAAAGACACAGCTTCTGAAATAGAAAAAATAGGTTATAATGTTATATATGGAGACACAGATTCAGTTTTTGTAGAAACAAAAGCAAATAACCTAGAACAAGCAAATGATATCGGTCAAAAAATAGAAAAACATATTAATACTCATTATGATAATCTTGTAAAAAAAGAATATAAAAGAAAAAGTTTTCTGAATATAGAATTTGATAAATGCTTTGTAAGGTTTTTAATGCCTAGGATTAGGGGATCTGAAAAAGGAGCAAAAAAAAGGTATGCAGGACTCCTTATTATAGACGGAAAAGAAAAAATAGATTTTACTGGCTTAGAATTTGTAAGAAGAGACTGGACTGCCTTAGCAAAGAAATTTCAAATGGAGTTATTGGACAAAATTTTTCATAAAAAAGAGGTCGCTGGTTTCATAAAGAACTTTGTAGAAGATCTAAAAAAAGGGAAATATGATGATCTATTAGTTTATAGAAAGGCTATTAGAAAAGAATTATCCGCATATATCAAGACTACTCCACCTCACGTTAAGGCGGCAAGAAAACTGGATAAATTAAGTTCTAATATAATAAAATATATTATGACAGAAAATGGGCCAGAACCAATACAGAATATAACAAGCAAGATTGATTATGCACATTACATAGATAAGCAGATAAAGCCACTAGCAGACTCTGTCCTTGTGTTTTTTAACCAAAAGTTTGATGATATAATAAAGGGAAGCAAACAGAC
This sequence comes from Candidatus Woesearchaeota archaeon, assembly GCA_003564925.1. Classification (GTDB taxonomy): domain Archaea; phylum Nanobdellota; class Nanobdellia; order Woesearchaeales; family PXDW01; genus PXDW01. The sequence continues at coordinate 19,460 of PXDW01000065.1, forward strand.
GAAGCTGTTTGGATTCTCCTAAATAAGGTATCTTCTTTTGTCTCTTTCTAAATCAATGAAGTCGTCTGCCGAATCTATTATCCTGTTGCTTGCTGTTTTCCTGAAAGCCATGATTTCAACTCTACATCCGGCAGCTTTTAGAAACTCAACTAAGTCTTTAAAGTCGCCATCTCCGGAAACCAAAACAACAGTATCTAATTTTGGGGCCATTCTTATTGTATCCATAGCGATCCCTACATCCCAATCGCCTTTTTTAGCGCCTCCTATAAAAGTCTGCAAATCTTTTGCTTTAACTTCATAGCCTATCTTATCCAAAGCTTCAAAAAAGTTCTTCTCTTCCTTTATATCTGCCTTTATAACATACGCAAAAGCCCTAACTAATTTTCTTTTTCCTATAGCACTTTTTAGGATTTCCTGAAAGTTTACCTTTGCATTGTACAAATTTTTTGCAGAATAATACATATTCTGCACATCTACAAATAATCCAACTCTTTGCTCTTTATGTCTGCTCATTTTAACTAACAACCTCACAAAATATTCTATATTTTCCAACTCTTCCTTCTTTGCATTTTATCTCATAATCTTCAACATCGAATGAGCTTATTTTAGGATTAAAAACCTTCATCATGCAGCATATCTTGTTTCCTGCAAAATTCAATATTTCCCTGTAATCCCTATCTTTTTTTCCTAAATCATACCTACATTTATCTAGCTCATTGCCCATCGACTCTTTTTCTCTTTCGCATTTGCTTTCTATATTATTAATCTCTGTTTTATAATCAACTGTTCTTTCTATGTACTCATTCAGTTTTTCATATACTTGATCTCTACTTTCTTTGCAAACTTGAATATCCCTATTAATACTATCAATCTCATCAATTAATATTGATAAATTATTCTGATAACTATCAACCAGAACTTCATGCTGCTGTTTAAGCATTTCAAGTTCTTGATTCTGCTGTTTAAGAACTGTGTATCCTGTTATTCTAGGACCTAATGACAATCCTGAAATGATAAAAACCCCTAAAATAACAAAGAAAGCAATTGTTTTCTTCTCTATTTTGTTTTTTCTCATTCCAATTTTATTGCAATGATTACTATAAATATTTATTCATTTGTTTTATAAATAGACGTAAAATAAGCACAAATAAGCATAAAATTTATAAATCCCATGCCTTTATAGAGGTAAAGGTGATAATCATGGCAGAAGCATATTGCGTAAAATGTAAGAAAAAACAAGAGATGGCCGATGCTCAAGAAGTTACCATGAAAAATGGTAGAAAAGCAATGAAAGGCAAATGCCCTGTATGCGGTACAGGAATGTACAGAATTATGGGTAAGTAAATTTTTATTTTTTATTTTTTCTTTTTATTCTCTATTAATCTAAAAAAAGACACTTTACTTGTATGTGCTGAAAAAGAAAAGCAGACTCTTTTAACAAGCCCTAAATATGTAAAAGACTTTTTTGATAATAAATTACCTGAGAAAAAGAAAGTTTTTGATAAAGAACTTAAGTATGTTTCAGGAAGCCATGATGTATTTTATGATATACAGGAAAAAATAGCTAAGGAATATCTTGCTCCTTGGTTTGATAAGAAATTAAAACAAAGACAGGAAAACTTATATTTGCATAAAATTAACTAAGTTTTCTTTAAGAATCCGGGGCTTGTTTCATATATAACCCTGTCTCTTTTTAATTGGTTTATGTTCTTCATCACCTCTTCTTCGCCTATGCCTCTGTTCGAAGCTTCAATGATTATTGATTCAAGCTGAACAATTCCATTAGGCCCGGAAGTGAGCTCGCTTATTATGGACATTATTGTCAGGGTTATGTTCTCCTTCTGCTCTCTAAGAAGACCTTGACGTATTTGGTTCTGAATTTTCATTAAGTCATCAAATTCACTCATTTCCCCGACTAATCTATTACCCCCTAAACTAGTATAATCTTTAGTATATTTAAATCTTGCTAAAAAATGCTGTTCATATAATTAATATCATTAAAACCTAACTTATTTAAAGGGTTTAACCAATACTACTAAATATGGAAACAAATGTAGAAAAGGCCTATAAGCTGGCTGTTAAAACATTAAGGGGCAATTACAGAGAAAATGGTATATATGCTGGCAAAAACCATTTTGATGATTACTGGGCTAGAGACAGCTTCTTTTCCTGCCTTGCTGCATTAGATTTAAAAGATTATGAAATTGTCAAGAAAAATCTTCTTTTGTTTATTAAAAATCAAAAACAAAGCGGAGAAATGCCTCTAAGAATGGGAAATAGGTTTATATTGCCTAAATTTTTAGGAATAAAAATAAAAAAGGAATTAAAGCCCCGATTTGAGGAAGATAAAAATTTTTCATACCCTTTGGATCAAAACCTTCTTTTTGTTATCGCAGCTTCAGAATATGTAAAAAAAACAAAAAACAAGGATTTTGCAAAAAAATATTACCTTAATTTCAAAAGCGCAATTAACTTCATATTAAGGTATACAGACGGGACTTTGCTTAGTGAATCAGTTTATTCAAATTGGGAAGATTCTCTAAAGATTAGAGGACATATTATATACACTTCAGTATGCTATTATAAAGCCTTAAAATCAATTTCTTATCTTGCTAAAATTTTTGGTGATAAGTTATGGGAAAAGAATTACTCTTTAGAAGCCGAGAGGGTTAAAGATGAAATAAATAATGAATTATGGAACGGCTCTTATTTCTCATTAATGTTTTATAAAGGCAAAAGACATGATTATTTCAACACATCCGGAAATTTGCTTGCAATATATTGGGGATTAGCGGATAAACAACAAGCATTAAGTATACAGCATTGTTTGGAAGAGAAAGGCATAAGCAAATATGTTCCATCATTAACAAATCATCCAAGCTACCCTTTAAAATTTGTTTTTTTTCCATTGTATCTGATTGGGATGGGAGATTATCACAATGGGCAATGCTGGTCATGGATTGGCTGCCTTGATGCTTTAGTAAAAGCAAAGCTAGGAATGAAAAAAGAATCAGTTTTATTGCTCGAAAGAATAGCAGATAAAATTATTGAATATAATCAGATATATGAAGTTTATGAAAAAAACGGAAAGCCCGTAAAAAGACTTTTCTATAAGTCAGAAGAAAACTTTTCATGGACAGCAGCTTTTTTTATTTTAGCTTATAAAGAATTTTTCTAGTAATTTCCAAATTCATAATCCTTTTCTTCACGAATTTCTCCCTTGAATAATCTTAGAAATGTAAAATAGATATACTTAATCGACAGCTTAAATCTCCCTTCTTTATCAAATCTTCTAACAGAAACCAATATTTTTTTTGACATTAATAAACCAAATTTTGAAACTTTGCTAGCTCTTTTTACATAATCATGATCCTCAGCTATCTTTATAGTTTCATCAAAACCTTTTATTTTCTCATGTATTTTTTTCTTTACAAATATGCTAAAACCAGGAGCGTGAGGTGAAAACTTCTGTGTTATGAACATCCAACTATTTGGAACAAAGCCAACGATGAAGTAATCAATTAATTTTTTACTTAGGGGTTTGACACATGTTGTAGCTATACCAAGATTTCTTTTTTCAAATTCTTTTAGATTCTCTCTTAAAAAATTGTCACAAAGTATCACATCAGAATCAAAAAATATTATTATTTCACCTTTTGCTATTTTTGCACCGTTGTTTCTTGCGACAGAAGGCAACCCTCCTTTAACAATTTTACATCCAAATTTTTTTGCAATCTCTCTTGTTTTATCTTTTGAATTAGCATCAGAAACAATAATTTCATAATTATTATAGTTTTGTTTCTTAATAGACTCAAGAAGCTTTGGAAGGTATTTTTCTTCATTGAGGGTTGGTATGATTATGCTTATATCTATCATTTATCCACCATATTTTCTTCTTTAAGCTTAGAATAAATATTTTCCCATTTATCCACAACTTTCTTTAAATCATATTCCTTGGAAAGCTTTATCGACTCTTTTCCCATACTCTCAAGAAGTTTTTTGTCATCAATAAGCTTGTTTATGTAATATGCTATTCTCTTGTAGTTTCCGGCCGGAGCGATAAAACCATTTTTTTCATGCTTTACAACAAAAGGGCAAGCCAATTTGTTTACTGCTATAACCGGCAGACCGCAAGACATTGCTTCTAGC
>PXDW01000099.1 GCA_003564925.1 Candidatus Woesearchaeota archaeon
ATTAATAATATCATTATTCTTATATATTTTTAATAAAACTCTGGCTGTTTCGCCAGCACCATAAAATATAATATTTTCAAATCCCTTTTTTTCTATTTCATTAAAAATGCTTATAATTTGATCTTCAGCTATACTATATAATTCATTAAGCTCATTTAAGTAAGATATTAGAAAATAATTATATTTATTTATTGCTGGGTTTTTAGCATCTCCTCTCTTTCCTGTTCCTGCCATACCTCTTCCTCCTCTATTTCCAGCTCCTCTACGCTTCTTCATAGCTCCGCCGCCGTGGGTTTTTGAGCCCCTGTACTTTACAACTTTTTTTTTCTTAAATCTCATCCTTCTCACAACATTTTTTTTATTAATAAATTAATCTTATCTCCCCTGTATCCAAGGGCCCCACCAGACCTGAAAGAAACTTTTATACCTTTTCTTTCAAACCCTTTTTTTGGGGGATTCAGCCTGAAAGGTTTTAATCTGCCTTTTTTATCTTTTTTTGCTTTTTTCATTAAAATGTCTAATGTTTCTTTGTCTATCTCACCATAAGCAACATAGTCTTTTATTACTTTTATCATTCCTAAATTCACAGGATTCTTATCTAAGATGACACACCAATTCTTTTTATCTAATCTTAACATATTAAAAGTATCTCCAATCTTTTTGTATATATTAATTTTCCCCCTTATTCTGATAACTGCAATTTTTTCCTTGCCTGAAGGGATTTCATTCCCCTTAGCATTTTTTTTGTTTGCTTCGGATTTAACAATACCAGATTCTTTAATATCCTGTTTTTTATCTTTATTGTTCTGTTCTTTCATCTTCAATCTTTCCTTCTTTTATACCCAGAGATTTAATATTATCTTCAGTTGTTTTTGTCTTCATTAATTCTTTTAGAGCTTCAAAACAAGCATAAATAAGATTGCTTTTAGTCTTTGTTTGTCCTTTTGTTTTTGACCAAACATCTTTTATTCCAGCAAGCTCTAAAATTTTGGCACACTCTTTTTCAATACAAAGACCGGTTCCTTTTGGCGCCGACATTAATTCAATCTCTACAGAACCACACTTTCCTTTTACTTTAAATGATATGCTGTGTGGAGTTCCGCATCCACATTGCCATGAACCACAGCCTCTTCTTATTTTTATTAAGTTTAATTTTGCTTTTCTAAATGCTTTTTCTCTCGAAGGAACTGTTTCACGTGATTTTCCATACCCAATACCAACCAAACCATTCCTATTTCCAACAACAGCTATTGTTGCAAATCTTGGTTTATTCCCTTCTCTTGTTTTCTTCTGTGTTTGTTTGAAAACCCGTTTCTGCCCTCCACCAAATTTACCTTTGGATTGCCCTATAAGAAGCAATTCATTTTCTAAATCAGGAATAAGCATGTCAATAATCTCAGATTCAAGAATTGGAATACCCATGTCTAAGATATCATTAATATCTTTTATCTTGCCTTTTTTTACTTTCATACCTAATGATGTTTTAGGTTTCCAAGATTCTTTTATCTCTTCTGTATTTAATTCTTTTCTACTATTATTTTTTTTGTTTTCTTCTGACATTTTAGACCTTCGTTATTTTTTCCTTAATTTGTTTGAAATCTTTTTCAAAATTTTTCATATTTTCTTTGCCTTTCTGATATTCAATTATATGTTTTCCTTCTATTCTGTCTTGGCTTGGAAATATTCCTTTATCAATATTTATTACCAAGCCACCATCTATTGCTCCTTTTAGTGCAGCATACAATCTTCCACCTTTAATAGGAGTTTGCAAACCCAAATCAACAATAGCTTCTTTTCCTTTTGATTTTCTTCCTATTAGAAGGCCGACAAGGTAAGATGCAGGTATGTTTGCTTTATTGTATTTCCAACCATATTTTATTAATTCTCTTGAGTGTGAACTAGCTATTGTTTTATCGCCTTCCGGATGATATTCTATTAATTGAATAACTATGTTTTTATTAAATTTTCTTATAATAAGCCTAAGCTTTCTGGATTTAAGCAAACCCAACCTTCTTTTGTAATTGGTCTTGCCTTCTCTTCTTCTTCTGTATGTTATTGTTCTTTTATTTTTTCTTGCCATCTTGTTTCTTTGTAACTTTCTTAGTTGATTTTTTTGGTTTTTTATTAACTTTATTTGTCTTTTTTTTCAATTTACTATTTTTTCCTTCTTTACGAATTGGTTTGTCTTTTTTTTCATTACTTGAGATTTTTTTCATTAGGTTATGTTCTTCTAGATATATCTTTATATGTCTCTTACTTCTGAAGAAACCCCCTTTTGCTTTTTTATATAATATTCTGAAATTTTTATTATCAATCAATTCTTTATCTTTTAGACTTTTTAATAAAGATCTTTGTAGTCTTATCTTATTCATCCATGTTTTTTTCTTTGGAAGCCTTGCTGTTTTCTTACCTTTTCTACTTCCTTGTCCTTTTTGCTTTCCTTTACTTCTCTGGATTTTTCTTTTATTTACCCTCGCTCTTGAAACCCCTTTCTTTTTCTTTTTTGATATAGCTTTATCTATTATTAGAGACCTTATATCTGCTTTTGTTATAGACTCTTTTATGTCCTCAAGTCTTTCCTCATCGAACTTTACTCTTTTCTTTGAGCATTTAAGCACATCTGCAGCAAGCCTTTTTTGTGTTTTTAGTTTCATTTTATTGTTCTTCTATCTGCTTTTATTCTTTTTTTGTTAAAATCTTATCTTTTTCTTTCTTTTCTATTTTTTTCTTCTCTTCTTCATCTGTCTGCTCTGTTTTTTTCTCTTCTTTTTTCTTATCTTTCTTTGGCTTTTCCTTTCTCTTTTGTTCCTTCTTTTTCTTCTTCTCTTCTTTTTCTTCTTTCCTTTTTTCAAATTTTTGTTTTAATAAATCAAGATATTCTTTTATTGATTTAATATTTAAAATCTCTATTTTTCTTTTTTCAGCTTGATTCATAATCTCAACTTTTTTTCTGTTTCCAACTTTACTAGATATTATAATGCCTTGTTTTTTTTCATCAATAACTTCTAGTTCTTTTACATTATGTATAACAACTGCTTGAAGCCCCTTTAATAACTTTTTTTCTTTATTAGGCTTCCCATACCCTGGCTTTACTATAACTCTGTAACCTTTCTTTTGTAACCTCATTTTTGAATGTAAGCCTTTCGGCCTTCTCCATTTTTTACCTAATTTTTTCTTTTTATGGGAATCCTGCCTAATAAAACTGGGATTCTTTTTTACAGCATCTGTCTTTATATTTTTTGAAATCATTTTATTATTTTTCCTGCTTTTTCTATTATATATATTCCATCTTGAAAAACTCTTTTGTCAAAACCGGGCCTTTTTGTCAAATTCTCTATGTCGGCTGCTGTCTGCCCAACTAACTCCTTATCAACACCTTCAACCAAAATCTCAGACCCATCTACTTTGACACTTACACCCTCTTTTAATTTCAATCTTCTTGGTGTTTTTTCTCCAATAAAATTTTTTATTATAAGTGTGTTGTTTTCAACTGAAACGTTCATAGGAAAATGACTCGCACATATCTTTAATTTATATATATAACCCTCTTTAGCTCCTGTAAATAAGTTTTTGAGGTGTGCCTTATATGTGTTTATAGCTTTTTTCCCCATTTTAGTTGATTTCTTTGCACTCAAAATTATTTGATTTTCTTTGATATCAAAAGTAATTTTTGGGTTTTTTATCATTCTTTTTAGAGTTCCTTTTTGACCTGAAACTTCAAAAATATCATCATTTAATTTTACATCAACTCCTTCAGGTATTTCTAAAATATCATCAATGTCAATTTTCATTTTAATATACAAAAGCTATTAGCTTACCTCCTGTCGATTTCTCTTTAGCATCTTTATGGGTTATTATCCCTGCAGATGTCGAAACAATTAATATGCCAAAATCTTTCGCAGGCAAAAATCTTTTTTCAAATTTTTCAAACTCATCTTTCTTTACTTTGTAACGGGGCTTTATAACACCGCATTTGTTTATATTTCCTAAGAGGTTCAAAATAATTTTATTCACTTTATCATCTTGTATTTCATTATAGCTCCCAATATACTTATTGTCTTTCATTACCTTTAGAACTTCCGTTATAAGTTTTGAATTATTGTTTATCTGGACTTTTTTCTTTCCGATGTTCTCATAATTATTTATCTTCGACATTACATTTCCTAAAGGATCGTTTAAACTCATTTTTCCACCTTAATTATACTTTTTAAACCCTATATTTGTTGCTATTTGCTTGAAGCATGTTCTGCATAAATTCAACCCATATTTATCTATGTGGGCGGAGCTTCTTCCACATCTTCTACACTTCTTTTTTGCCTTTCCACAGGATCTTTCTTTAGGAACGTTATATTTTTCGTACCTTTTCATTTTTCCTGGCTTTTTTCTTATTTGCCTCAATACTTTATTGTGGCTGCTTACAGTCATTTTATCCTCCGATTTTAACTCCAAATTTGTTTTTCATAAAATCAATCGCATCTTCTTTTGTAATTTTATGATTTTTATTAATCTTCTTTTTTCCTATTTTTCTTCTTTTTATTCTGAATCCTGCCCTTTCCAATGTGACACAAACTTCAAAACCAATTATACCTATTTCTGGATCATATTTTATTCCGGGAATATCTATATATTCTGCTATTCCAAATGCCATATTTCCATTCTCATCAAACTGTTTTTCGTTCATTTTTTTCTCTTTTGCCAAAAGAAGCTTTTCAAGGATTTCAACAGCTTTTTCTTTTCTTAGCGTTACTTTGCATCCAATAGGTAAACCCGGTCTAATCCCCCATGTTGGAATTCTTTTATTTGTTATTGTTTCAATCGGCTTAACACTGGTTACATTTTTAAGTAGCTTAATGCCTTTCTTAAGCTGGTTGGAATCTTTACCAGCCCCAAAATTTAGGGTTACCTTTTCTATCTTAATTTCTTTCATCTTGTTCATTTTTACCATCTATCTTTATAGAGGGTTTTTTATCTCCTATCACAAAAGCATATTTCTTCGATGTTTGTATATCTTTATCATCAACCTTTACAAATATAATTCCGTCTTTTATTTCATTTATAGTTCCAATTTTTCCAACATATTTTCCACCTATAAAGTGAACCAAAACACCTTTTTCAATTTTCAAGTGCTCTTTTATTTCTTGTTTAGGTATTGAAATAACAACAGAATCTCCCACTTTGTGTTTGCTTTCTTTGAGGATAATATTTCTTCCATCACTTAGATTTAATTGAATTTTATTTTTACCAATTATTTTCTTATTTATAATTTTTGAAAGCTTTATGCCTGCTTCGCTTTCTTTTATTTTTATAGGTGTAAGCTTTCCTTTTTTGCTGAAAACTATACGGTAATGTTCCTTTATTGAAGGAATGCTTAAAACATCCATAAAACCAATAAGGTATTTTGAGTCATATCTTCTTTTTCCATCTACAAGAACTTCTTTATCTTTTAATATTGACTTTACTTCTTTGGTTGTTTTGCAATATTTTAGCAAATCTCTGAATAATGTATTTAAAGATAAACCTAATCCTAATCTATGAGCTCCAGAATTAGGTCTAGTTACATACTTTGTGCTTTTTTTATCAATTCTCCAACTGTTTGGAGCATTTAGCTTTTTTAAGTGATTTTTAACCATTTTTCTTCCTCTCTATTTTAGCCTCTATCTTTTCTCTTCTCTTTTTGTCATCAAGATTTAATTCCATAATCATAATATTGGACGGCTTTATTGGCTTTGGAGCTTTTGAACCTTCTTTCTTTTCAATTTCTATCTTGCTAATATAAACGATACATTTTTTTGTATCAACTTTTTCAACAGAACCTTCTTTTTTTCTGAAATTTCCCCTCATAATTTTTACTTTATCACCTTTTCTAACTCTTACTGACCTTATTTTGTATTTTTTTCTCAAATCTTTGCTCAGATTTGAATTCATAAATTTCCCTTTTAGGTGCAAAGGAGCTTTTGCTATGTATTTTCTTTGTTTTCTTGG
>PXDW01000062.1 GCA_003564925.1 Candidatus Woesearchaeota archaeon
ATAGTATATATTTAGTAATATATTAGTAACTATTTAGTATATAAACAGTAAATTTTAATAGAAGTACAGAATGGCTCAGATAAACTTTTCAATAAAAGACGAGTTAAATAAAAAAATAGAAGAGATGGCAGCAGAGCTTGGCCTAGCTAAATCTGATTATATAAAAAGCCTAATAATCGAGGACTTAAAAAAATATATTTTAAAGAGAAAAAATGAGAAATAGTTTAATAACCATAATAATTGCACTTTTGATGATTCCTCTAGTTTACAGCACTTCCATAAGTCTTCATTCAAAAGATTATATAATTGAAGGAGAAACTGAAGAAGCAAGCTTCATAATATCAACTGATGAACCTTTCAATGGCATAGTCTATATACACTATAACAATATCCAGTCTTCAACAACCAGTGTTCCGATTATAGGCTCAAAATTTTATGGGATAGGGCCTTTTACTTATCCTTTTGAATGGACTTATAGGGGGATTGCAAGAGGACATTATATGATTTCTTTGCAGCTTAAAAATTCAAGCGGACATACGGTTGCTGTAGATCAAAGACAAGGTTATGTTAATAGCTCAAACCCAATAATATTAACAAAATCTCCAACAGGGATTGTAACTTCTTCATCAACAAGATTAGAAGTCAAAACAAATAAAAATGCAAAATGCAGATTTGACACAGAAGATAAGAAATTTTATGATTTGAGAAATGAATTTGAGATAACAGGAGAAAAAACCCACACACATATTCTGACTAATCTAAATGAAAGTAATAAACATTATTTTGTGAGATGTATTGATACAAATAGGTATGAAACACGCAATTCCACATTGATAAGATTTTTAGTTAATTTTGCTCCTACTGCAGAGATAAGGCTTAGTAAAACTTCCCCTTTAAAGGCCGGCATAGTAGAAGTAACTGTTTTAACTTCAGAAAATCTTGAACAAGCCCCGACCTTAGAATATAGCTTTGATGATTCTCCCAATGCAAGAAGAATAGTTTCTCTAACCGGTTCAAATTCTTTATGGAAAGGCTATATGATTATAACAGAAGAAGATGACAATAAAGTTGGAACATTCTATTTTTCAGGAAAAGACAAGCATGGAACTATTGGAAGGGAAATAACAAAAGGCAAATCTTTTGTTGTTGATACTACAAAACCTCCAGCCCCAAAAAGTTTAGAGGCAAGGTCAAGAAAAGATGGCAAGATAGATTTAGTTTGGCATTATGAAGGAGAAGAAGTTTCACATTTTAATATCTACAGGTCAACTTCAGCAGGCGTTGATTATGTAAATTATTATGATAAGACAGACAAAGACGAGTATATTTTTACAGATATATTAACTAACGATAAAGTAACTTATTATTACAGAGTGAATGCAGTAGATAGAGCAGGAAATATAGGATATTTATCTATGGAAGTCCATGCTACTGCAATATATGATTCCAAAGAAAAAGCTGAAGAACAACAGACTGAAGAGCCAAGAGTTTTACCGCCTTCTTTAGTGGTTCTTGTGAATGATGAGATAAACCGAGTTGAAAAGCTTCTAATAGACCTTGAAGAGATATCGCTAACAATATCCAATGAAAATGAAGAAATAATATCTGATTTAGGATTAGAAAAAAAATTAAAAGAGTCAGAAAACGAGCTAAACAGAATAAAAAATAAGCTTGAAAGCCTTAAGCTTTCATACAGAACAGAAACCCAGCTGAATAATGAGATTAGTAGTATAGTCCTAGAGATGAGGAAAATACAGCAGACCACTCCCAAAAGAATAAGCCTGTTGGGAAAAAGCGAGTCAATACAAATCCTTCCAAAAGAATACATTGATTTGGCCGTTGACAAGCTGTTTTTGAACCCTGAATTTGAAGGCGTTGATAAGGAAAGGTACAAAAGCCAAAACCAAAGAATTCAAAGCTTTATTGAGACAACTGTTGTAATGTATAATCTTGAAATAGAATATATGGACTCTTCATTAAAGGAAAAGACGCTAGTGTCTAAATTTTTTACATATATAAGCTCAGAGCCATTGAAAGATCTAATTCTTTTTGAAATAATACCCAGAGAAGTTGCGCAAAGTTCAGATGAGATAGAGTTCCTGAAGTCAAATTTTGAAGTTATACAGGACAACATATATAAATTTGGGTTTACAGAACTAGGATTCAGCGGCCAAAGCTTAAAATATGTTGTAAACAAAAAGGTTAGCTCAAATAGCATCAGAAAAACAGCATCCGTAATATTGGTGGGCCCTTTACAGCTAGAAGAAAGCCTTAAGCACATAACAGGATTTTCAATATCAGATATTTTCGGTTCAGAGCAGGTTTTCGGAGCGAAGGGTACAATTTTCATAATTATTGGCTTAATTATTATTGGAATATTAATTGGCTACCAGGTAATGATATCGAAGGGGTATACTCTCAATCTTGATTTTATAAATAAGCTAAAAAAAGAAAAAAAATATATCAGGAACAATAAAACTCAAAGTAGTTTCTCAAGCGTTAATCAGGACAAAGTTCATGATGAGAATAATTTTGAGATTATAACCAAGCTGATAGACTGGAGTTATGAATATCTGGAGCAAGGAAGAGCAGATAAGGCAAAATCACTCTATCCAAGAATATCATTATTATACAAAAACCTATCAAAGAAACACAAAAAGATAATTGTAGAAAGATGCATTGATCTGATAAAAAAAATAAAAAATTTGGATAAAGGAAAAGGATGATTTAAGAATTATATTCATATTATTACAGTTAGTATTTTAGGGGATCATAGGATTAAATTTGGTTTAATATACATAGAGTGTTATAGTTCGCGCAAAATTATTAAAAATAATAAGAAAATGAGTAATAAGAAAAATTTAAGAGCAATTATGATCGGAAGAAAAAGCAGCCTGTCTAATATTAATAATATAGTTTTTTTGCTTTTAATATTTTCATTCCTCCTATTCTTGCCGAAAATATTTGCTTTGAACAGCACAATAAACCAATCATTAAGCAATTGGTCATATCCCAACAATATTTCAGACCAGAAATCTTTATTTAACTTTACGTTAAATGAAACTTTTGAAAACCTTAGTTTTTCTCATAATTATACCAACACCACATATACCAACATAACAAAAGAAATACCAATAGAAAATGAATCAATACAGAATGAATTTTTTGACATTAATGAAACCATTGAAAATAACTCCACTTTAGTTTTTAATGCCTCTCTTAATTTTACAGAAACCTATTATGAAAATTACTCTTATTATTACAATATGACTAATGATACAAACAAAACACCACCAATCAACAAAACTGTTGATGATAATGCAACTCGGGAAGAAGAGCAGCATGAAGATAGCCAAAAAACTCCAGAAGAAGAACAATATGAAATTGAAGATACAGATGAATCAACTGAATTTTTTGATGAAGAATTTGATGATCATTTTGAGGAACAATTTGAGGAAGAAATATGCGGTGAATGTATAGTAAGCGATAGCCATAAGATAGATGTCTACAGAGAGCAAAGCTCTGGTGTAGGTGTAAACAGAACAATGTCAGTAAGGTTATTTTTGCTGAACAATAATTCTGGAAGAATTTCAGATTTCTACATTACAGACAGGTTTGAAGATGGGTGGGAAATAATAAGCAGACCAAACAATTCAATAATATCAAAAAATAAAATTTCATTTTTTATAGATGATATTGCTCCCGACGAACTGCTTTTGTTAAACTATACAATAAAGGCTCCAGAGAGTGAGAGAATAAGCATATTTTCATCTTATCTAAATTATTCCCAAAACTCACAGGAGTTGCCCGATTATCATGTAGAGGTTAATACTTCAAAAGCTTTTTTTGAGACAGACATAGATTTTTATCCAAATGACAGGGAAACAACAAGGACAATAGCATACAACACAACATATCTTGCTCTTTTTACAGTAAAAAACATTGGAGATAAGACAGTTTCTGATTTTGAGACATTTTATACATGGATATATAATAGCTCAAAATGGAATATAAAGATTACAGGAATAAGCAGCGGATGCGAAAACAAAGACATACTTAATTTTGGAGAAATGAAGGGATTGAGGTGCTGGTGGCTACCTTTCGAAGAAAATGAGATAAAAAGTTTTACAGTAGAAATTTCCTCTCCGCTTATGCATGAAGAGGAATTTGTTCTTTCTAATGTAACCTATGATCCCCCGATGCTCGTTTTCGATGAAGAGTCATTCTTTGCTAAGATCCCTTCGTTTTTCATTTTTGTTGGCTCGGGTATAAGAAACTTCTTTGCTAGTTTATGGCAGGAGATACTGATTGGCGAAATAACAGGAAGAGTTGTAGATGAAGGTTTAACTCAAATTGAGCAGCCTTCAGACATGGAAACAGGCATAGACGAAAGCGATGCAGAGGAAAAGCAAGAAGAGCCAGAAGAGGACATTTCTATACAAATAACAGATCATCATGAGTCAAACATCACAAATCTAGAGGATGAAATTTCTGATAATCTTACTCAAGATACTGATTTAAATGAGAGCGCAATACAGGAATCAAGCCAGATAAACGAGATTCAAGATGATATTGTAAGAAGAGGCTTATCTGGAGTTCTAGTTAATAATCAAAGACCAGATTCAAGGCCTGGTCAAAAGCCAAAAAAAATTGAAGTCTGGTTCCCTTCATTGCAGAATCATTTCATTAGGGTAAGGGATATAGAACCTCCGGATGACATACCTGTAATTGAAAACATGGAGCTTAAGGATTCTAGAGGCAAAGCATTGAATTTTGACAAAAAAATAAGAAGAATAGATGAAATAACTTATGAAGTCGAGATTAAGCTTAAGGATACCAAGATAAGAAAAGTTAAATTTGATGACCTTAAGCTTAAAAAAGGGGAGGTATTTGATTTGCAATTGGAAGATGTTCCAAACAATATACCTTCTCCAGATAATGTCCACTGGAAAAATGTTTATGCTATAAACCCCGAAAATCTTAACTTTACAAAAGGCTCTTTTACAGCAGTTGCTGAAGGTTCAGAACTATACAAATGTGCAGACTGGAACTTTTCAGAGCAGAAATGCTACGGCTCATGGGTTAAGATAATGGACTTAATACCAGGAGAAGAATACATTGTCGAGATCAGTCCTGACGATCCAGCTTTTGCTGAAACAGGCGTTGCTTCCATCAACACAAAGAAGCCTATATACAGAACAAATGATGTTGCAGATATTGTAATGGTTGTTCTGGACAGATTCGGATATCTTGTAAAGGATGCCTATGTAACCCTTGAAATAACAAGCCCAGACAACATCTCTTACCTTTACTCAACCCAATCAAACATAACAGAGACTCAAAAGGGAATATATGAGGCATCTTTTCCCCAGACATTTTTGGAGGGAAACTACACCATGATTGTTTCCGCTCTCGGAAACAATGTAAACAATACAATGGAGTCTTACTTCACAGTTTTGGACCATTACGAGTTTGACATCATAAGAGATACCCCGGTAACAATAGACCCCTGGAAAGGCCCATTCACATCTTCAATAAATATAATATCCTATACAAACACAACATTGTTCAATTTCAGCGAGGTTCTTCCAGAAAGCTTTACAGTTTTTGACTCTGGAGGAGCTTTCCTCTCAGAAAATAACGGAAAAAAAGTTTTAACATGGGAGAACCTTAACAATAATTCAGTTGTAAGCTATATTGCCTCTTCCCCTTTAATAACTCCGGATCTTTACGAAATAGGCCCTTCATTTGTTGAATACAATGATTACAGCTCAAGCCATAATATCTTCAGGGAAGCAAGGCCATGGTACCTTGCAATTGACCCTGTAACAATATACTACGACCCTAATTCAGATATACAGACAGAATTAGAGTCTAACTGCGATAACCATTATGATTGTGTTGCTGAAGGGGTTAGGCAGCCAA
>PXDW01000098.1 GCA_003564925.1 Candidatus Woesearchaeota archaeon
GCGTTGAAGTAAACTATAGTAATCTTTTAGATATTTCAAATTCGAATCCTGAAGTACTTAATTATCTAAAAAATCAAGATTATGAAGTTGAGATAGGTGATGTTGTAGAAGAAGACAGAAGAAGTTTTCCTTCGGTGTATAGAAACTTAGAAGGAAAATTATACAAAGCCCATTATAAAACAAAAGAATTTCAATTATTGGTTGTTATGAACAAAACAGATGTCCTTAAAGTAATATCCATAGGAGGTTTAATAATATGAAAATTATATTGAAGAAAAAATCCATAGAATTACTGCTAGCAATTTTAGTTGTGGTTTTTTCAGCTAATTTAGTTAATGCTGTAACTGCCTCAGGCAATGGATATAGTCTTACTTTAGGAACTTTAGGGTCCGCTGGAGGTGACGCTACAGGAGGAGGCTATGTAATGGATTTTTCTTTATCTGCAATACCCGCGTATCATCTAGGAAATAAAGGATTTATGATGCTTATTATAAATGAGCCTAAAGTAATGCTTTATATGGGTGAAAATATAAACATAAGAAATCTTGGACATATAGGATTTGAGCAGACAAACCATGAATATACTGCATTAAGAACAGTAATTCTAAACTTGAATTACAGTAAAGTATTTTCCACTTATTGCAGATACAAAAATGAGGGAGAATCTTATACTCCTTGGCAAACATGCGTTAAAACAAAATATTGGTTATTATCAGAAGGAGACGGATTAAAAACAGTTTTTTATCAAGTAAACCATACTTATGGTGATGTTCGAACTTATAATGACACAATATATCTGAATTATACGGGGGCTGGGTTGGACACTACGCCGCCTTCTTATGTTGTTATAAATGATGGAGATTTTTCAAATGTTAATACGTCTTACTACGCTTCATGGACTGCTTCATATGACAAGGAATCAGAAATCCTGAACATACCTATATATTATGAATATAGCATTTATGTTAATGATGTTTTTATCAGATCAGGAATTACATACTTAACACACTTTAATGAAACAGGGTTTAATTTTGGGCATAATGATAATGTTTCTGTAAATGTAAGTGCTGTTAATTCAGCAGGTCTGAAAGCAACAACAAAATCAGATGGACTTATAATAGATCTTGAGCCTCCTGAAGATGTTCTGGTAATCAGCTCCCATCCTGAAGGTGTTTGGAGTTCGATAAGCACTGTAAGCTTTAACTGGAGCTCATCAGACTCATTATCGGGGATAGGGGCTTACAGCTATGTGTTGAGCAAAACAGGGGAAAAGCCTAACAATATACCGGACGGAGTTCCTGGAAATTTTGAGAATGAAATAAGCAGAACTTACCTAAATGTGGCTGACGGAGTATATTATTTTAAAATCAAGGCGAGGGATAGAGCAGGCAATTGGGGAAATACTACATCTTATATTATAAAGATTGACTCTACGCCTCCGAGAAGGCCTAATTTCTTAAGCGAATTCTTTAATTCGACAGACAGATCCATAATCTACAGCTATACAGAGTCAACAAGCGCATCAGGAATATACATCTATGAAATCAGCATAAGAAATAATATCAACAATGTAACTGTAAATTACACTACGAATAAAACTTATTTTAAGCTTAACAACACAGAGCACATGAACTATTATTTTAGGGTTAGAGCAAGAAGTGTGGCTGGCATGTGGAGGGTCTGGTCAGATGAAAGAGAGATAATTTCATACATAGCTGCTCCAGGATTGTGGGCTAAACCGCAAGGAACTGTAACATCACAATATCCTATATTTGTTACGAGAACAAGCAAAAAAGCTGTATGCATGTATAGGAACAGTTCCTTAGAAGCGTTTACAGAATTTTTATACACAAACTCAACATATCATGAAGCAAGGGTTAGAAGCGATGGAGGAACTTACAACATAACATGCATTGATATGTACGGAAATGTAAATTCGACACTTATAACATTTGAATTCCTGAATGATGTTGTATCTAATGAGCCGAATATAAGTGTTGATGGCGCATATGTTGGAGAGAAAGTTAATATAAGTGTGAGCACGCAGGAAGGGTATGGGGAAATTGCAAAATCAAGGTTTGATGTTTACCTAAACAATGAAAGAATTGATTATTTCAGCTTGGTTGATGAAGGAAGAGGGAATTACAGCATTGCCCTCAGAATGCCGGTTTCATCAGGAACTTATTCGCTTGATGTTTCAATAGACTCTGTATCTGCATCAAAATCCATAGACGTACATGATCTAAATTTGATTATTAGATATAATGGAACAGATCTGGATCCGAAAAAAACAAGCAGAATAGTTTACAGCGAGGGTGATGACTATACAATAGGGCTTGCTACTGAAGCTATGATCGCTGAACAAGATTTTGATTCTGGCTTTATTAAGATCGAGTCTTATGCAAAAGACAACAACTTTATTATAATGACGGGTAGAATTGACAATGTTTACAGCAGAAACAATTATTTGGAATCAAGAAAATTGTTTGATTTGCAAACTCCGAGCTTTGGATACAACCCAGAAAGGGAGAATGAAATTAGGATAATATTATCTTATCCAGGCTATGTTATTGTTGGTGATGAGAAGATGTCCAGGGGAAAACACAGCCTACTTATTAAGAGTATAAGGCCTATTGTTGGAAATAAAAGAACGATTTTAGCAAGTACAAACATAGCTGAAACATCAGACTTAAGCATTTATTTTTACGATGATTAAGACTATCAAAATGAAAAACAAGAAAGGGCAGTTTTATGTACTTACTGCTGTAATAATATGTAGTGTTCTTTTTATGCTTTTATATGGTAGAGAGCCTATGCAGAAAATAAATACAGAATTTAGGTCATTATATAATAATTACATATACGAAAGTCCCATAGTTATAAACAATGCAATTTACCATAACAAAAACTTAAGCAATCAGTTTAAAAATTTTACAGCATCATTTATAAGATATGCAAAAGAAAAAAATATTAATTTAGGGGTATTTTATATGCTAAAAGTTGATGATGATATTGAAGCGGCAAATTACCTTAATGATGAAATTAATATTTCGACAATAAATGAAATCCTAATGTCTAATAATCATATAAGATTTAAAATAGAAAATTATAATAACATGACAATATATTTTAAAAATGTTACATATTTATATAATATAACTGAAGATAAAGTTCAATTTAAGGTATTATTTATTAAGCAATGAAAATGAAACATAAAAAAGGGGTTAGTGTATATATAAGTTGGATTCTTATAATGCTTTTGGCAGTAATCTTAAGTGCGATTATGTATACTTGGTATGTTAACAGGACAAAAGATGCAACTGAAAGGTTGATAAAAGAAACAACCAGCGAAGCTTGCAACAATATAGGAATAATGATAAATGGTGTGTGCCAAAGAACCCAATATATAAAGATAAATATAACAAACGTTATGGACATGAGGGTAGACCAGATTGTTTTTAATTTTATTGACTTATATGATTATCCAGAAACCAAAATTTCTGATGTTACTATTTATCCTGGCGAGACAGAAAGCATGGAAATCATAAAACAGGGAACTTTAAAACAGATTGAAATAAGCCCGGTTATGATTATAAGAGGAGAAAGATATATATGTTCAAATAGAAAAGTATTTAAATATAGAATAGCACAATGTTAATATAACTGTTCAAGATTAATAAAGAGGTGTGAATCATATGTATCAAAAGAGTATAAACAAAAAGGCTGTTTCTCCTTTAATCGCTACTGTATTACTAATTGCTTTTGCCATAGCTCTTGGAGCAATAGTAATGAACTGGGGAAAAACTTATGTAGAAGGTGAGATGGAGAGTGGAACAGCGGAATATTATGCTTCAAGAGAATGCGACAGAGATATCAGATTAAGTATAAAAGATGTAGCAAGAAGGCCACAATTATGCTATAACCATACTGGAGATGAAGTTTCAATAAGATTTATGGTGGAGAATGCAGGACCAAGAACTGTAGAAGGCATAAGGCTTACAGTATTTGGGACTAACGGAGGAGTGTATCAAACTGACGAAACACATGGTATAGAAAGAACACAAATCCCGCCGGGACAAATATTACTTAATACAACTACTTTCGATGTGGATAGTGAAACTTTCGGGACTGTAGCACAAGTTGAATTTACCGCGTATTTAGAGACTACAGGACAGGCCGGCCCTCATCTTTGCTCTAATAATCCTCTTATAAGAACAGGAACTGCATTGGCTCCTTGTAGATAAAATGAAACAAACAAATAAAAGTGAGGAAAAAATATATGAAATTATTTTAGAGAAATCCAGGCTTAACAGAGAAAAATCAATGTTGATTTTGAATAAATCATTGCTGCTTTACTTCACTTTCCTTTTTATAGGGGTAATGGGTTTTGTTAATGGATTTGTTGAAAGAATCTGGCTTAATGCTCTTATAATAATGGGATTAAGCGTTCTTGTTATAGGTATCCTTCCCTATATAAGAATAATATACCAAGAGGAAAAAAAATTAGATAATATATTAAAAGAGTTAAAAGAATGAAAAAAAAAGCTGTTTCCCCTTTGATTGCAACTGTATTATTGATAACCTTTGCAGTAGCTTTAGGAGCTTTTATAATGAATTGGGGGCAAATATTCACCAGAGACCAGATAAGCGATGCAGAATTAAGATCTACTAGAGAGTTAGAATGTTCATTAGATATTGGTTTAGATATTTACAAAATAGACGGAGATCCTGTATTATATTACTCGGAATCAGACGAAGAATTAACCTTTATGATTAGGAATACAGGAAATAAGGATATAGATTCTATCAGGGTTGTTATAATAGGCCAAAACAGAACAGACATCCAAGTAATTGATGTAGAAAGTTCAGGGATAATGGCAGGAAGCGTGCTTAGGTCCAGTGTTGAATACCCAAATAATAACATAGACCAGGTTGAATTTATACCTTATATGAATACAACCGGCACATCTGTTCCAACTTTATGTACTGGAAATTCAATAATAAGATACCAAATACAAACAAAATAATAATTTATAAAAATTTAATATGTTATATGATGAATCAATTACAAACCAAAAAAGCAGAAAATTGTCAATTTTCTTATTCTTCATTTTCATATTTGTATCTTCATTAATTTTTGTGTGGGGATATAGATACTACAAAGATGCTGTCGATATGACAGATGAGAGCGTGGAAACTACAAGCTGTTGGGCCTATAGTTATAGTGTACAAAATATAGACTATAAAGATAATATCCTCAGTTTTCAGATTCATAACAGACGATATAGCGACGGAAGAATTAGTAAAGCGACTATAATAACACAAAAAGAGACTAGGGAGATAGAATTTACCCAAGTATCTCAGGGTATTACAAGAGAAATAAAAATTGAAGATATAGAGATTGACCAAAAATTTTATTTATATATTGAGAATTGTAGAGATTTAATAAAAGAATATAGCATATAGAAAGAATTATTACATAGAATAACAATTATATAAAAATGATTATACAAAAAGATAGATGAATTAAAGGGTGTTAAGTATGAAAAAACAAAAAAGAGGAGAAATATGGGTTTCTGCAATAATTTATACTGTTGTCATAATAGTTGCAATAACTTTAATACTGAGCGTGGGGATACCGTTAATAAACAGCATGAGAGACAGGATTACATTCTCAAGAGCAAGAAACATGATGCTGAATATTGACAAGAATATTGTTGATATAGCATTAGAAGGAGAAGGAAGCCAAAGGGTTGTGCCTATAGAAGTTATGGACGGTGAGCTAAAGGTAAGAAACAACCAAGTGGTTTGGAGATTTGACACTGTAAGCGATATAATAGCCTCAAGAACAAAGATGGATGTTGGAAACTTAATGATAATATCAAA
>PXDW01000047.1 GCA_003564925.1 Candidatus Woesearchaeota archaeon
CAAAGAAATAGTTTTTTTAATATTGCTTATATTTACATTCTCAATAGTATTAATATTGTCAATTTTAAACTTGAAAGATAATATACCTATATTTGATATAGGACTCTCTGCTGCAGCCATAAACACTATCGTTTTAGGATTTTCATTCATTGGAATTATAAAAACCATATGGCATTTGGGATTTAATTACTAAAAAAAAACAAAGGTTTAAATAATATTTTTTATTTTTGAATAAATATGAATGTAGAAATCAAAGAAACAGAAGTAAGAGCTCATTTTGGAGAGCTTAATAAAGATAGTAAAAAAATTATTGATTTGAGGACAATTGACTCAAAATATATCATAAAAGCTTTAGAAAACAAGATTGTAGAACTAAAAACAATTAAATAAAATGGGGCAACAAGAAGTATACGACTTTTTAAAGAAAAATAAGAGAAAATGGTACACTTCTAGAGAGATAAGCACAGCATTGAATTTGTCAATTGGCTCTGTAACAATGTCATTAAAAAAACTCAGAAATTCAAAAAGTCTTAAATATAGAATGTCTAAAGACAGGAAAAACACATACCAGTATAAATTTGGATAAAATAAATTTTGATTCTCCTAAATTTCAATAAAATTTTTATATATCTTATATAATAAGGTTTTATAATGAAACTTGAAAAATTGCGCCATAGCGCTTCTCATGTAATGGCTTATGCTGTAAAGCAGCTTTTTCCAAATGCTAAAATAGCAATTGGACCGTCTACAGAAGATGGATTCTATTATGATTTTGATACTATGCATAATTTTACTCCTGAAGACCTAAAAAAGATAGAACGAAAAATGCACGATATAATCAAACAAGATTTAAAATTTAAAAAAATTAAAGTATCTAAACAAAAAGCAAAACAAATACTCAAAGATGAACCTTATAAATTAGATTTGTTAAAAGAAATAAAAGAGCCTACATTCTATCAAATAGGTGAATTTATTGACTTATGTAAAGGTCCTCATGTTAAATCAACAAAAGATATAGGTGCTTATAAGCTTATGAAAATAGCCGGAGCTTATTGGAAAGGTTCTTCTAAAAACAAGCAATTACAGAGAATTTATGGGATTGCATTTGAAACAAAAGAAGAGCTAAAAAAATATTTGGCATTCTTAGAGGAAGCTGATAGAAGAAATCACATTAAGCTGGGAAAGAAGCTTGAGCTGTTCAGTATGCATGAAGAAGGACCAGGATTTCCATTTTTTTTACCAAAAGGCATGATAATATGGGACGAGCTTATGAAATTATGGTATGAAGAGCATAAAAAAGCTGGATACAATTTCATTAGAACACCTATGATCTTAAACAAAGCTTTATGGGAGGAAAGCGGACATTGGGAAAACTATAGGGAAAATATGTATACTTTGAGAATAGATGAGCAAGACTTTGCAGTAAAACCTATGAACTGTCCCGGAGCTATGATTGTTTACAAAGAAAAGCACCATTCTTACAGGGAACTTCCGTTGAGGATTGCTGAAATAGGTTTAGTACATAGACACGAATTAAGCGGTGTTTTAAATGGATTAGTAAGAGTTAGATCTTTTCATCAAGATGATGCTCACATCTATATGACAGAAGATCAAATGAAAGATGAAATAATTAACATAATAAACCTTATAGATAAAATGTATAATTTTTTTGGCTTAAAATACCATCTTGAGCTTTCGACGATGCCAAAAAAGCATATTGGTAAATCGTCTGTTTGGAAAAAATCTGAAAAAATACTGCAAGAATCATTAAAATCATTAAAAAAAGAATATAAAATAAATCCTGGTGATGGTGCTTTTTATGGCCCAAAAATAGATTTTCATATAAAAGATTCTCTTGGAAGGACATGGCAGTGCGCAACAATACAACTTGATATGTCTTTGCCAGAAAGATTTGATCTTTATTATGAAGGTAAAGATAACAAAAAACACAGGCCAGTTATGATACATAGAGTAGTTTATGGCGCTTTAGAAAGATTTATAGGCATATTGATAGAGCATTATGCAGGAAAATTTCCATTATGGCTTAGCCCAATACAAGTAAGAATATTAAGCGTAGCTGACAGGTTTAACAAATACGCAGAAGAAATAAAGGAAAAATATGAGAAAGAGGGAATAAGAATAGATGTTGATGATAGGACAGAATCTATAAGCAAAAAAGTCAGGGAAGCACAATTGGCCAAAATTAATTATATACTTGTTGTTGGAGAAAAAGAGATAAAAGATAAAATAGTTACTGTAAGAAAAAGAAATAATGAGATTATAGGGGCTTTCAAGATAGATAAGTTTTTAGAGAAATTAGTGAAGGAAATTGAAGAGAAAAGGTAATCTTTATAAATCAAGTGAAATTTCTGATTGAAATGGCAAAAAGAATTGGCGGTAACAGAAGAAAAACAAGGCAGATATATAAAAAGCACTATAAAAAAAAAGGAAAGATATCCTTAACAAATTACTTTAAAGAATATCAAATAGGAGATAAAGTCATATTAAAAGCTGAGCCTGCTATCCAAAAAGGAATTTATTTCCCAAGATACCATGGAAAACCAGGAATTGTAAAAGAAAAAAAAGGTAAATGCTATAATGTAATAATAAAGGCAGGTGACAAAGAGAAAAATATATTAGTCCATCCGATACACTTAAAGATAATAGGAAAAAATGAACCCAAAAATAATATCTGAAGAACCAATCAATTTAGTTGATTTGAAAAAAGAACTTGAAAAAATAAAAAAAAGAGATTCCGAACTAGGATTTAGAACAACTAAAGCTATTGAGTACTTAAATGATTTTGTAAAAATCAAACAAGCCGATTCTAAGAAATTATATGATTCCATTGAAAAACTTAATATTCCAAGGCTCAAAAACATACATATCCATAAAATAATTGATTTGATGCCCTTAAGCATGGAAGAATTGAAAGTTATTCTACAAGGTTACACAATCACAGTAACCAAAGAAAATATGGAAAAAATAATAAAAGTAGTAGTGGAATACTCGAAAAAATAATTCTATACAAAACTATATAAATAGGTTTTATATTATAGATTATATAAAGGAAAAAATGTTACAAGAAAAAAAGAAAGAAGAAATAGCTATTGTACTTGATTTTTTGCCTAATGGGTATGCTTTTGATAATAGCCTGAGAAAAACGCCAATAGTCCAAGCAATAGGTAAAGAAAGATTTACCTTATTAGAGATAGTTCCAAAAAAAGGAGCATTTGTTAAGCCTTATGAAGAAATATACATCGGAGAAGGAAAAAGAGATAAAGTTCACCATATAAATGGAAAGCTTGCTATAGACAAGTTAACTCAAACTGCAATATCAGAACTTGAATTTATAATATTGGATATGGTAAATAAGCGTGAAAAAGAGTTTGTAGATTTTTTTAATAATGCTCCTCCTTTAAGTACAAGGATGCATTCTCTGGAATTGCTTCCAGGATTGGGAAAGAAGCATATGTGGGAGATAATAGAGGAAAGAAGAGGGGAGCCTTTTAAGGATTTTGATGATTTGAAAAAACGTGTAAAGCTACTTCCAGACCCAAAAAAACTAGTAATTAAAAGAATTCTCAACGAAGTTTTAGGCAAGGAAAAACATCTTTTATTTGTTGGATAGCAAACAAAAAGTTTTTTATATTTCTTAAACATTGTAAATTAAGGGGGGATAAAATGGGAGCAGATCTAATTTGGAAAATGTACAAATATAGATTGCCAAAATCAAAAGCTGAAGTAACTATTATAAGAGAAATATTAAAAGAAAATTAGAATAATACAAATTTAAATAATAAAAAAATATATTATTTAGAGAACAAAATTAATACCCTTTCCTTTGATTTGATCTTTGGCTAGGCCTTAGTTTCTCTGCACCTTTACCTTTTTTAAGCAATCCTCTGCCTTTTTTTCCTGCTGATGTCTTTCCCCTATAGACTCTGCCTTTGTCCTTAGATATCCAGTTTATTTTTTTGTCTTTTTTTATAGCAGTATGATCTCTATCTACCAATATAACCTCAAACCAATAATTCTTTCCGTCTTTGCCAACCCAATAGCTGTTTAAGACTTCGCAATTCTTAAATTTTTTATTAGCTCTCTCTTCTGCAATAATCTGATAAGATTTTGATACTATTTTTCTTTGTCTGCTATGCTTAGACCTTCTTCCTTTTTTTATCTGAGGCCTTTTCCTTCCGCCTGAAGAAACCCTTTGCCTTACTATGATATAACCAGGTTTTGCTTTATATCCAAGAGAACGAGCCCTGTCTATTCTTGTGGGATGCTCTAATCTTATAGTAACCGGCTCTTTTCTCCATTTGATTAAGCGTTCCCTATATAAATCATATATATTTGCAGTTGGTTTTTTCCACAAATCTTTTATGTATTTGTATATACCCATAAATATCACCTTGATTCAGGGGCCTTATTGGCTAACCCTACATTTCTTATTGAGTGAAAAAGCACGTATTTATAAACTTAACGGTACATATTCAAAAAGTTTATATAGGTAAAAGAACATAAAATAAAATATATATGACAGAAAAAAGCGATAATTTGCAGCTTGGAGGAAATATTGAATTAAGCGGATTTAACCGAGTTGATCCTGCTTCTATGATCATAGTAAAAAAAATAGTAGGAAACTATTCAAAAAAATTTTCTGAGCAGAATGAGAATTTTGAAAAGCTTAAGCTTAATATGAAAGAAGTGCACAAAACACCCAAATCTGAAAAATACGAAATGCATTGTACAACTGTTATTAAGGGCAAAAATATAAATGCTGAAGTAACTGAAAGAAATATATTTGTTGCCATGGATTCTGTTCTTAAAAAAATATCAAACAAGATAAATAAATAAATTATTTAGGCATTAATATTAAATATTAATAATATTAGAATAGGTTGTATCACAAAACTATTTTTTAGAATTACTAGATTTTGGCTCTTCTTTTTTATCTTCTGCTTTTTCCTGCTTAGGCTCTTCTTTCTTTGGTTCTTCAGGCTTTACTTCTTCTTTGTCCTTTTTCTTGTCTTCTTTTGGCTCTTCTTTCTTTTCCTCTATTTTCTTGGGCTTCTTTTTTGCAGCTTTCTCTTTGTCTTCTTTTGTCAATTCTTTGTAATCAAAGCCCTCAAGTTCTGCTTTAACTATACCAGAATCATCCTTAAAAGCATTTACTTTAATATGGTGGGGTGGGTTTTTAATTCCTTTTTCCCAAATAGCTAAATTCAATCTCCTTCCTATCTTAACATCTGTAGATTTCATATGCTTCATTAAAAACTGCTTCAGAGCTGTAACTGCCTTTTTTGCCCTTTTATATTTCGGAGCTTTCATAAATTCTTTTCTTAAAGGAACATTATATATTCTTTCCAATGCCATTTTTAACCTATTTATACTTTAGTCTTTGTTCTTCTCCAGCTTCTTTTCACAGAAGTATGTCTTCCCGGATGAACTCTTCTTCCCTTACCATATATTTTAGGCACTGTCCAAAAAGGAGCCCATTTAGTCCTTTCGGATTTTTTTGCCAGCTTCTGCTTTTTACTTGGATGCTTATATCTTGACATTATTTCCCTCTTGTTTGTTTTTTTCTTTATTTTTTTGTTTAGGTTCTTCTCTAACCTCTTGCTTAATTTCTTTTTTTTCTTTATTATCTAATTTTTCATTTTTTTGTTTCTCTATCTTTATAGCAGGCCTTATTTGATTAGATATATTTTCCAAAAACTCCTTGCCTTTTTTTGTTATTTTTCTTCCTTTATGAAC
>PXDW01000002.1 GCA_003564925.1 Candidatus Woesearchaeota archaeon
TTAGATAATTGCTTAAAGATATTTAAAGAAAAAAAACCAGAGATCTTATTTTCAGTTGTAAAGGCAAGAAGAAGTCCTTATTTCAATATGGTAGAGGTTGATGAAAAAGGAAAAATAAGTGTTTCAAAAAGATTAGATAACCCTGTATTGAGAACACAGGATGTTCCAAAGGTTTATGATATGAATGCGTCTATTTATTTTTATAGCAGAGGATTTTTATTAAATACAGATTATGTGTATCCATTATCATCAGAAAATGCTCAAATATATATAATGGATGAGATTTCTGCTTTAGACATAGACAATGAAATAGATCTAAAATACCTGGAATTCTTAATTAAAAACAAGGAGGTAGAATTATGACCAACTATATTGAAAAATTCAAATTAAAAAACAAAAAAGCTATTGTCTGCGGAGGGCTTGGCTTGATTGGAAAAGAAGTTAGCATCGCTTTGTCTCAGGCAGGAGCTAAAGTCTTAATTCTTGACAACAATGAATCTGCCTGGAAAGAATTTAAAGAAAAAAACAAAGAACTTGATTTAGATTTTGTTAAGTTTGATATTACAGATATAAGTAACCTTGGCAAAAACATATCAAAAGTATATAAAGACTTTGGCCCAATAGACATTTTGATAAACACAGCCTATCCCAGAACAAAAGACTGGGGAAATAAGCTTGAAGACATAAAAGCAGAGTCATGGCAGAAGAATGTTGACATGCTTATGAACTCTTATTGCTTAATAACAAAAGAAATTGCAGAGTTAATGAAAAAAGATAAAATTAAAGGAAGTATTATCAACTTTGGCTCTGTTCATGGTATTGTTGGACCTGATTTTGGGGTTTATTCAGGAACTGATATGACAAGCCCTGCTGCATATTCAGCAATAAAAGGAGGGATTATTAATTTTTCAAGATATGCTGCTTCTTATTATGGAAAATACCAGATAAGAGTTAATTGCCTATGTCCTGGAGGAATATTTGACAACCAAGATAAAACATTTGTTGCAAATTATGAGGAAAGAACTCCGTTAAAAAGAATGGGAAATCCTGAAGAAATTGCTTCAGCAGCTTTGTTTTTAGCTTCTGATGCCTCATCTTATATAACTGGAACAACATTCATGGTAGATGGTGGCTGGACCTGTATATAAATATAATAAAATGAAAATTGTTGACAAGGAAATAGGTAAAGAAAAACCAGTATTTGTTATAGCTGAAGCCGGAGTCAATCATAATGGAAAGATTGAACTAGCGAAAAAATTGATTGAAGCTGCAAAAGATGCGGGAGCTGATGCTATCAAATTTCAGACATTTAAAACTGAGGATTTAGTAACAGAAAAGACAGATATGGCCTCTTATCAAAAAATAAATTTAAAAAAACAAGAGTCACAGAAATCTATGCTTAAAAAGCTAGAATTAGATTATAATGTATTCAAAGAGTTAAAAAATTATTGTGATAAAAAAGAAATAATATTTTTGTCAACACCACATACAGAAGATGCTGTTGATTTTCTCGATTCTTTAATTCCTGCTTTTAAGGTTGGCTCTGGAGATCTAACAAATATTCCTTTGTTGAAAAAAATAGCAAAAAAAGGAAAGCCAATTATACTGGGAACAGGAATGGGAACATTAGATGAAGTTAAGGAAGCTGCTGATGCAATCAAATCAGAAGGAAATAATGAAATTGTCCTGCTTCATTGCACAACAAATTACCCCTGTAAAAATGAAGAAGTAAATTTAAGGGCTATGAAAACAATTGAAAAAGAAACTAATTGCTTGGCGGGCTATTCTGACCACACTTTAGGGATAGAAGTTTCCCTCATGGCTGCAAAACTAGGAGCAGTCTTGGTTGAAAAACACTTTACTTTGGATAAAAATATGGAAGGTCCTGACCACAAAGCATCCTTAGAGCCTTGGGAGCTAAAAGAACTAATAAAAAGGTTAAGAAATAAAGATTATCCTGAACTAAATGAAACTATTCTTGGCTCTGAAGAAAAGAGGCCGACAGAATCAGAAGTTAAAATATCTGAATTTATAAGAAAAAGTGTTGTTGCTAAAGCTGATATCAATAAAGGAGAAAAAATAACAAAAGATATACTTATAGTAAAAAGACCAGGAACTGGAATAAAGCCAAAAGATATTAACAAAGTAATTGGGAAAATAACAAGCAAAGATATAAAAAAAGATGAATTGATCTTATGGAGTGATGTAAAATGAAAGTTTTGGTTATAGCGGCTCATCCTGATGATGAAATTTTAGGCTTAGGGGGAACTTTACTCAAACATAAAGAGAATGGAGATGACATATATATTTGCATGGTTACAAAAGCCTACGAGCCAGAGTGGAGTAAAGAATATATTGAAAATAAACAAAAGGAATCAAAAGAAGTTGACAAAGCTCTTGGAACAAAAAAAAGAATTTATTGTAATTTCCCTACAGTTAAATTGAATACAATACCTTCTGGAGAATTTGGAAAAAAGATAATGGATATAGTTAATGAAGTTGAACCCGACATTGTATACACACATTACGAACATGATCTTAACGCTGACCATGGTATAATATTCAATGCAGTAATGGTCGCTACAAGACCTTTAAAGAAAAAAAAGATGAAAGTAATATGCTTTGAGACAATGTCTTCTTCAGAATGGAATAACAAAGAGTTTGTTCCAAATTATTATGTTGATATAACAAAATATATTGACAAAAAAGTGGAGCTTTTCTCAAAATACAAATCTGAAGTTAAAGAATATCCACATCCAAGAAGCAAAGAAGGAATAAGAATATGGGCAAACTGGAGAGGCATAAGGATGTGTACTGAGTATGCTGAAGCTTTCCATATTGTGAGGGAATATTGGTAAATAATATTTAAAAAAGATTATAAGAAAAATGAACATCATATGGTTATCTGCTAATTTATTAGGCTATGAATTACTAAAAGAAGCTATAAAAGTTAAAAAGGCAAGTATAAATTATTTAATAACTCTATCAAAGGATTCTAAAACAATTATGTATGATTCTGTTGAAAATGAAAAATGGCATGAATTAGGAATAGAAGTAATTGAAGTTAACAAAATTAATGAAGAAGATAAAATAATTAGAAAATTAAAACCAGACCTGATTATAATGTCGGGATGGAGACAAATTATTGATAAAAATATCCTTGATATACCAAAAAAGGGTTTTATTGGATTTCATCCTACGCTACTGCCAAAAGGTAGAGGGCCTGCTCCAATAATTAACTCAATACTAAATGAATTTAAAGAATCAGGCTTAACAATGTATTATGTTTCTGAAGGTCTAGATGATGGAGACATAATAGCTCAGGAAAAGTTTATTATAGAAAATGATGATTATGCAGAAGATGTTTATAATAAAGTAATAGAAGCAGGTAAAAAATTGATTAGAGAACAATTGCCATTACTAATTGAAGGAAAAGCAAAAAGAATTTCACAAAATGAAGAAGAAGCAACAATATTTGAAAAAAGAACTATTAAGGATAATGAAATTAATTTAGAAAAGGAAGATATAAATGAAATATATAAAAAGATAAGGGCATTATCTAAGCCATATAGAGGAGCATTTATTAAAAAAAATAATAAAAAATTAATAATATGGAAAGCTGACGTTGAAAATATTCAATATTAAAATAAAAAAATGAAAAAGATTTGTGTATTAACAGGAACAAGAGCTGAATATGGCCTATTAAAACCAATTATAGAAAGGATTGATTCAGATAAAGAACTTGAACTAATCTTATTAGTTGCAGGCATGCATCTTTCTGAAGAATTTGGAAACACAATAGATGAAATTAAGATGGATGGATTTAAGATTGATGGAACTATTGATATGAATCCAAAAGAAGATAAAAGCTGTGCAATGGCTTTTGCAATCGGAGAAGGTATTCAAAAAATAACTTCTTTCTTTGAAAAAACAAAACCAGACATATTATTGATTTTAGGAGATAGAATTGAAGCTTTAGCAGCAACAATAGCTGCAGCCTATTGTAATATTGTAATAGCACATATACATGGAGGGGACACATCCAAAGCAGGTTTAGATGAATCTGCAAGACATGCCATAACAAAATTCGCACATATCCACTTTCCTGCAACAAAGACTAGTGCTGAAAGAATAAAAAAGTTGGGAGAAGATGTGTCGAGAATATTTGTTTCAGGAGCCCCATGTCTTGACACCATACTTAACAAAAAATTATTTGATAAAAAAGAGCTTGAAAAGAAACTGAAGATTAGATTACAAAAGCCATTTATTTTATTGTTGCAGCATTCAGTCACTACAGAGGCTGAAGATGCTGGAAAACAGATTATAGAAACATTAGAAGCAATAAAAAAATTAGAAATTCAGACAATTGTGATATATCCTAACTCTGACACAGGCGGAAGAGTAATCATCAAAAAGATTGATGAATACAGCAAAAAATTTTCTTTCATTGAAACATTTAAGAGTTTATCCCACAAAGAATATCTTAGTTTAATGAAATATGCTGATGTAATGGTGGGTAATTCAAGCAGTGGGATAATAGAATCATCTTCATTTAAACTGCCAGTAATAAATATTGGCATAAGACAAGAAGGAAGAGAAAGATCAAATAATGTGATAGACGTTAAACCAGATAAACAACAAATATTAAATGCTATAGAGAAGGTTTTATCTAAGGAATTTAAAGAATCGATATCGCAATGTAAAAATCCTTATGGAAATGGCAATGCTGCTGAAATAATTACAAAAACTTTATCTGAATTAAAGATTAACAAGGATTTTTTGCAAAAGAAAATTACCTACTAAAATGTCAGGAAAAATAATTGATGGAAAAAAGATATCGAAATCAATATTATTAGAGTTAAAAAAAGAAATATCTGAATTAGATGAAAAGCCAAAACTTTCAATAATTTTATGTGGGGATTTGATTGAGTCAGTTATTTATACAGATATAAAAAAGAAAAAAGGCACTGAGATTGGAATTGATGTTGAGATTCATAAATTTCCTGATGATATTAAGCAGGAGAAGTTAATAAAAAAGATCAAGGAATTGAATAAGGAATCAGACGGATTAATTGTACAACTGCCTTTGCCCAAAACATTAGAAACAAATAAAGTTTTATCTGCAATAGACCCAGCAAAAGATGTGGATGGGCTTACCCCATTGAATTTTGGAAAAACCTTTATCGGACAAGAAGAATTAGTTCCTGCAACACCTTTGGGAATTATTAGATTACTTGAAGAATACAACATAAATATAAAAGGTAAAGATATTGCTATTATTGGAAAAAGCAATATAGTTGGAAAGCCTTTGGCATTTATGCTTGCTAACAGGGGGGCTACGATAACTCTTTGCAATAACAATACAAAAGATCTTAATGAAAAAACATTAAAATCAGATATTATTGTATCGGCAACCGGAAAGCCAGGACTTATTACTAAAAATATGGTTAAGCAAGGTGTTATAATAATAGATGCAGGTTATGGAAAAAAAGATGGAAAAGCTTATGGTGATGCTTGTTTTGATGAAATAAAAGAAAAGGCATCATATATAACACCAGTTCCTGGAGGTGTTGGACCTATGACAGTTGCTGTATTGCTTGAAAACACATTAAAGGCTTATAAGAGGAATAAAAATGGACAGATTTAAAGACTGGAAA
>PXDW01000044.1 GCA_003564925.1 Candidatus Woesearchaeota archaeon
CTGTTACAGGCTGCGCTTCTTCTCCGGGATGCATGTAAGCTCCTCCAGAACCTCCGCCACCAGGACTTCCACTACTTCCACTACTTCCACTATTACCATGATTAGGTCCTTGACCTGTAGTAGAAGATACACTGCTTCCACCAGATGCGCCAACAGCAGGGATCTCATATTCAGTTCCGTCATCTACTAATAAAACACGCTGTCCAGCTGCATTAGCTCCTCTGGCTGTCATCGATATTACACCATTAACAGTCAGATCACCATCAACAAAGATTACCATCCCTCTTTTTCTTGTAGTGGCCCGTAAAGTATTTCCTGAGTTTATAGTTAAGTCTCCTTCAACTCTTACTCCAAGCATCCTGCTATCAGCTGTACTGCTTCCCCAATTAGTATTAGAAGAGATTGTTTGGCTGCTTCCAAACACAAGCATTTCTAAAGCAATGTTTGCATATTTTGTAGAGATAGTTTTGGTTCCTGCGGATTCTGTTCTTAGAAAATGATATACATCATTTTTATTTCCAGCAGCCACAATCTTCAAGCTTCCTGTCCCTTCTGTTTTTATTGTTGTTTCCTGAGATTTAGCTAAAAAGATAGGATCAGATGTTGTCCAAGAGGCTGCAGAGTCCATATTATCCAATGTTTCAAAAAAAGCTAAACTAAAAAAAGACAATGCAGGAATAAGAACTATCAAAATTAATATCCAGATATTTAATTTCCTACCTAATTTTTTTATAAAAATTTCTCTTATTTTGATAAAACTATTAAAATTAATTTTTCCACCTCTTTTTATATTCATCTTTCTTTATTTACTTTTTCACTTCTTTTATTACAAATATAGTTTCTTTAGTGATTCCCTCCTTCTCATCTTTTATAATTGGAATAATTTGTAGATTAGAATTCTCTTTCCAGCCTTTAACCTCTGCTACCCATCTAGGTATGGTTATTCTTATCTGCTCTTTTTTTCTCATTATTAATCTTAAATATAAAAACGAATATACTTGAATAAAATATAGGATTTTTTATCCTAAAATATTAATTTTTATCCTAAAATATTAAAAAAAATAATATTTTAGATTTTATTAGGTTCAAATTACTATATAAACCTTTTGTTTTTTAAAACAATAACTATATATACAAAAAAATAATGTTTTTTTATATGAAAGAAAAAAACAACCAATATTTCGAAGGAATCCTGCAGTTGAGGAATCCTAATGAAGAAGTTTTTGATGAGATTGAAACAAGGTTAGATAAGGTTGCTTCTAAAGGAATTTCAATCTCAAAAGCGAAAAAAGTAAAGGAAGGAGTTGACCTATATTTTACAGATAAAAAATATATCCAAAAATTGGGGCAGGAACTGCAGAGAAAATTTGGAGGTATCCTTAAGATAAGCCCAAAATTATTTTCAAGAAACAAGCAGACAAGCAAGGATATTTACAGGGTTAATGTTCTTCTGAAGCTTTATGATTTTAAAGTTGGAGATGTTATAAAATTTGAAAATAATTACGTCAAAGTTACAAGCATAGATAAGAAAATAAATGGAATAGATTTAGAGCTTAATAAGAAGAAGTCTTTTGATTACAATGATGATTATAAGATTCTGAAAAAATACAAAACAACTGTTTGTAAAGTCAAGCCAAAGCTTGAAGTTCTTCATCCAGAAACTTTTCAAAGCGTTCCTGTTATGAACAATGCTCAAACAAAGCTTGGAGAAAAAATAAAAGTTGTATCAGACAGAAAAAAAGTATTCATAGTCGGTTAACCTCTAGTAAAATAATTGTTGTGCTTATTTATCTGCTATAATCTCAATAACATCTCCTTGCTTAAGGACATGCTCTTTGCCAACTGTTCTTTTTGTCTTTACGTCAATTGCTCTTATGAATTTTTTTCCGAAATCTGTATGGAGTCTGTAGGCAAAATCCAAAGCAGTAGAATTTTTTGGAAGCAAGAAACAATCTGGCAAAACATTTCCATCTTGATCTGCCAGCTTGTTTACACCTCCTGGAAAAATAGCAATATATTTTAAAATTTCAAAAATAGCCTTGTCCAGAACATCCTGAACTCCTGTAGAACCAAATCTTTCCAAAACATTTTTTCTTATGAATTCAAGAGCTTTTTTTTGGCTGTCTTTAAGCTTAGACTCATCTTTTATTTTGAAATTATTCTCTCCAGGGATATAGCTTATCAAATCATGCTTTGCCGCTTCCCTAAGCGCCAATTCAGATTCCGCACTACATCTTATAAGCAAAGCTTCAGGAAATTCTTTTTTTAGCCTTTCTATGTTCTCTTCTGCTCCAGGAACATCTATCTTATTGCATGCTATAATCATTGGTTTTGTTATTTTTCTTACTTCAGAAGCTATCTTAAAAAGGTCTTCTTCATCCCAATTAGTAATCATCTTATTTTTTATTGAAAGCTGGTTAATAACATCTTCAACCAAATCTTCACTTACCCCTAATCCTGAAAGATGGGACGCTAGAGCCTTATGCACTTCTCCTTTTTCCTGCTGCACAGTTCTTGAAAATTTTTCCCAGCCTTTCTTTATAAGCCTCAATATCCAGTAATTAAGTTCTTCTTCAAGGAATCTTACATCTTTTGCAGGATCGTAGCTTCCTGGCTGCACGGACTCGCCTTTTTCATTTGTAGAGCCGCTAATGTCAATTATATGGATTAAAACATCGGCCTGCCTTAAATCATCTAAAAATTGGTTTCCCATCCCCTTTCCTTCATGAGCCCCAGGAACAAGACCTGCGACATCTATTAATTGGACAGGAACAAACCTTTTGTTCTCTATACAGAAGCCTTCTCTAGGGTTACATTTCACATTGAAAAATTTCCCAGCGCATTCCACTTTCACATAACCAATTCCAGAGTTCGGCTTTATTGTTGCAAAGGGATAGTTGGCTATTTCTACTTCTGCCAAGGTTGCAGCTTTAAAGAAAGTGCT
This sequence comes from Candidatus Woesearchaeota archaeon, assembly GCA_003564925.1. Taxonomy (GTDB): domain Archaea; phylum Nanobdellota; class Nanobdellia; order Woesearchaeales; family PXDW01; genus PXDW01. Next base: position 2,945 of record PXDW01000044.1, read on the forward strand.
TTTCCCAGTATTAGGTTTTCCCACTACGCCGATAATCATCTTAGCCTATAAAACAGGTTTCTATAAAAATTTTTTGTTAACTGTCATTTATTAATCAAATAAATTTATCTATATACTCTATATTATATAATGAATCTTATCTTTTATAATTAAATAAAATATATAAAGAGATTCTATTTTTTTAAAAAAGGGGTGTAAGAATCAGCTATAAATCTGAATTAAGCTTATTGTCCTGTTCATCAGGGAAATATTTTACAAAAAAGATTTCTAATTATTTAAAAGAAAATAATGTTAATCATAATATAAAGGAGATTGAAGAAACCAAATTCAGAAACTCAGAGTACAAAACTAAAATATTGGAATCAATTAGGGGAAATAATGCTTATATAATCCAATGTCATGGGAATTCCTGTTCTGAAAAAAGCATTCAGGATGATTTTTGGATTTTATCTACACTTATTCAAGCTTCTCACTATGCAGATGCTAAAGAAATAAATGTTGCAATACCTCTTTATCCTTATTCAAGGCAGGAAAGAAGGCAAGGGAGAGAGCCTATATCTGCAAAGTTAGCAGCTCAGGTAATGGAGACTGCAGGAGGCGGAGACTTAAAAAGAGTCTTAACAATAGATTTACATGATGAAAGAATAGTTGGATTTTTTAACAGGACTAAATGTGATAATTTGTATGCCTCTGATACTATAATAAATTATCTAAAAACAAAAAATCATAACTCTTTGGAAGATCTTTCAGTTGTTTCTCCAGATGTCGGGGGAACAAAAAGAGCCGGGCATTACTCTAAGGTCTTGAAAGGTGATGTTGTTTTTTATGATAAAAAGAAAAATGAAAAAGGAGATATAATATCGTTTAAAAAAGTTGGAGACTTTGATAATACAAAAAACATTATTGTTGTGGATGATATAATAGATTCAGGAAGCTCTATGATAGAAACAGTCGAAGAGATAGAAAAAGAGGGCTTTAAAAGTATATATGTCATTACAACATTCCCTTTCTTCACCGGGGATGCAATAAGGAGTTTTTCAGATTTATATAAAAAAGGAGCTATAAAAAAAGTTATAGGTACGGATGCGATATATCATCCTCCTGAATTTTTTGAAAAAAATTTATGGTATGAAGAGATTTCTGTAGCCCCATTATTCGGAGAAGCCATAAAGAGAATACATCAAGGAGAGTCGCTTAGCAATCTTCTTGATTAGAAATCTTTTATGCTAACCTGACCTTTTCTCTTTCTTTCTTTAACTTTCAATTTTGAGAAATCCTCACCTACCTGCTTCTTGATATCTATTGCTATGTTCTTTCCTAATAGCTGAGCCAGTTTCATAAAATCTGCTTTCTTGACTTCCCCAATATCCCTTATTTTGTTCCTAAATAATAATCTGGCTCTAACTCTACCGATATTCTTTAGTTTGACAAGGGGCATCAGCTCTTCTTTTATTCCGTATTTCAGCCTGAATCTTGTTTTTCTTAGCTCTTTTATCATGCTTTGAAATTGAAGAAGCCTTGCAAGCTCCTCTCCGGCATATAACAACCAATCTGCGATACTTAATTTTGCCCTTAGCTCACCCGGCCTTAGATTGTATTTTTCCAATAAATATTCTTCATCTTTTTCATCCGCCCATTCTTGAAAAGCTATTGCCGTCTTTATTGTATTTAAGAATTCATCATATTCAGATTCGTAAAGACTAGGCTCATTTATAAGAAATTCATTATTTTTTTCTGCGATTATTTCCTGTATTTTGTCAAACTCACTTACTTTAACCCTCAATAAAGGCCTTATCTCAAGGGTTGAAGAGATCATATGGATAAATGAAAATTCATTTATTATTTTTGAAGATGCTTTTCTTAAGCAAGTGAGAATCTGAAAAGCTGTCAGTGGATCAATGTAAAGCTCTGAAACCCGTTTTCCAAGCTTTGTTGCTTCAAGACTTTCATCATTGATTTCTGAAGCAGAAATAAAATCTTCCTTTGAGGATTTTAAGAATTCCCATTCTTCTAATAAGCGAATCATCTTTGTAAGGATTCTTTCAATGTTGCCCATATCTTTATATTGATAAGCATAAAATGTCTTTCCAAAAAATTCAAAAAGCTCTTTTTTTGTTTTTACAAATTCGGCAGCAACCAAGCTTAAAATATAAGTTCTTAAGACTGGTTCTACAGCAAGCTTTGAGATAATATCTTCAGGCTCGCCTTTAATATAAGTCTCAATAATATTATTTTTTCCTGAATCTGATTTTGCAATCGCTACTGATTCTCCGAATGAATCATATCTAGGTCTTCCTGCTCTTCCTGAAATTTGTAGATATTCCAGAACAGGAATGCTTGAGTTGCCATGCTGCCCATACCTATACAAGTCTCTTATTATAACTCTGAATGCAGGCAAGTCAAGCCCATAAGCCAATGTCGGAGTTGAGCATATAATCTTTATTTTGCCGATTCTAAAATTATCTTCAATAAGCTCTCTTTGCTTATGCGTAAGTCCAGAATGATGAAAAGCTATACCCTTTTTGATGCATAGTGCGAGTCGCTTACATTGCTTTGTCGGGCTTTGCAGGATATGAAGTACTTTTTCAGATAATTCCATCAAATCTTTATTTGTTTCCTTAATCTTTAAAGATATTTTCTCAGCA
>PXDW01000088.1 GCA_003564925.1 Candidatus Woesearchaeota archaeon
TTATCCCTGTCAAGAATCATTGTTCTTAGACTTCCAATCTGTTCATTAAATATAGAAAACCTTTCCATAGAAGCTTTTTGCATTTCTTGCGCAGTCTGGAATTGGGCTTTTAATTTTTCTATCTGTGCAGTCAACTTTGCTATCTCAGCAATATTTTTTACATTATTCTTATCAGGACTTTCTGAAATATTTTTAGAATCATCATCATTTTCTTTATCTTCTTGAGGATCTTCAGCACTCCCTTTCTTAGCCCCTTTTTTTCTGAATATCAATTTACACCTCTTAATTTATCATATAACTCCTTACATTTATTAAATATATCTTTTTTTTCTTCTTGTGGCAGCGAAGAGTACAGAGAATTTATTTTTTTATATATTTCCATTGCTTCTTGTTTTTTCCCCTGCCTTATCAGTTCATCTGTCTTTTTTACCATCAAATTTATCTCTGATAAATTATTTTCGGAGTTATTTTCATTATTATCATTATTTTTTTCGACATTTTTATCCTGTTCTTTTTTCTCCCCATCGTTGCTTTTTTCTATAACTTCATCTTTTTTCGATTCTTCATTTTCCTGTTTTTTTGTATTTTTATATTCTTTATCTTTGGTTTCACTTTCCTTGTTTGAATCATGACTATTATCTAAATTTTCCTCTTTTGCTTTTTCAAGATCTTTTTTTATTTCTTCTTCACTCATAAGCTTTATCTCCTTTTTTTTTGGTGTTTTCCCTATTTTTTCCCATTGCTCTTTTAGTCTTGGAGTTAATCCATCTAAATATATTGAAACCATATTGAATGCTCCTGAATTTATTTTGTCTTTTGCAAGCTTTAGTTCAAGTTCAAGATCAAATGTATCAATCTCAAGCCCTTTCAGCTGCTCTATCTGGTATTCGATATCATCTATTACATTGTTGTATTTTTCATAATCTTTGAGTTCTTCTTCGCTCAATCTTTTTAAGCTATGCATTGGAGGCCTGAATGAGATAAAGTAAGGCTGCCCTTCATTATATGCTGAGTTTTCTATCATCGTTGTTCCTGTTGCTGCCTTTACAATAGATTTCAACAAATCTTCTCCATACTCTTCTTTAACCTTTTCTAAGTCTCCCTCATCTCTTGTACGAAGCTGCATCTGTGTGTTAATATTAGCAAGAACCTCTTTTGGAAAATCACTTATTACTTGGCTTATTAAAACTAATCCTACTCCCCATTTTCTAAATTCCCTAGCTGCTCTTTCTATCTGAACAAAAACCTTCCCAGACCCCCCAAATTTTGGAAGCAAGGTATGAACTCCATCATAGACTAGAAGATATTTTAATTCTGTGCTTTCAGGAAGGTTTGCGTTGAACACTTGCTTTATTGTATTTGCTACAAAAAGTTCTGTATTTTTTATATCTAATTTGTTTGTAAGGAAAACGCTTATAGCTCCAGGAACCATATATTTTTTGAACTCAATTATCTCTCTTCCATCACTAACTGTATGGATATTTCCATTAAATGCTTTGGCATCTTTCTTTTTCATATCAAATTTTGGATAAAGGTCAAGTATTTTTTTATCTTCATTTTTTCTTAAAAACCCAGTCCATTGAGATGTAGGGTCAAAAACAATTACAGCAACATTCTTCATTAGAGATTCTTCGACAAGATCTTGCGCAACTACAGACTTACCGCTTCCGCTAGCTCCAGCAATTAATGTATGCACTTGGAACTTGTCCAAGTCCAAGTATGTTTTGATATCTGTTTCAGCTATCTTACCAACATAAGCAGAACGCTCTCCTGGCTGCGGCAATGATTTTGTTTTAACTTTGGTTTTATATCTTTGTTTCTTTTCTTTCTTCTTTTTGTATATTCCACCAAGGAAAATCATGGCTCCAATAGAGAAAAGCCCAGCCAATATAGCCCAAACTGGGGCTCCTAAAATTGAATACATATAAAAAGGAACACCTACAATAAATGTGGAGCTTTGCCTTGAAACCTGGTCAACATAATGCGCTTCTATGGTAAGGACATGCTTTCCATTCTTGAATGTTTCTGGAATTGTAAAGCTTTTTAGTATTGAAAAAGAAGTTTGAATCCTTAAATCATCCTTATAGATTACAAACTCATTTCCTTCAGTATCAAATATCTTATGGATAAGAGTAACTGGATATTCTTCTTCCTGAAATAAATTTTGAAGATCTACTTTATAGTCTAGAGTTTCTCCTACATCAACTCTTGTCCTCATTAATTGGAGATCTATTAAAAGCCCTTCAATAGGCAATTTTTCTCTGCTGTAAAGAAGTACAGTCACATCTATAACCTCTTCAATATCACCTCCAATAATAATTTGTCCCTCATAAATTCCAACTTCAGCATTGCCTATTAATGTTATAGTGAAATCATCAGAACTTCTGGGATTAATCGAAAAGTTTTGCTTTTCTATTCTAATTAATTGTGATACATTCCCTGTTGTTGTTATCTCTACATTAAGACCATGAGCTCTATAGTTGTTTATTAATATGGGTATATTTACAAACGAGCCGACTCTTAGCCTTCTGACTATTGTTCTTGTAGATATATCATAATCTATTTCTCCTTCTCTTCTAGGATATATTGGCTGCGGTCTTTGAATTTCAACTCTTCTTACTTCACCCGGACCAGTGCCATACAAAGGGACAACTGTAGCATTCATAGTTATATTGTGGAATGTTGTGTTTTCAGGATTTATTACAACTTGAGATATGTAATTATCATAACCTTCTCTGACGGCCACCAGATTATGCTTTCCTTCTACAACAGACATAATATATCTTCCGCTTGTGTTGGATGTTGTAACCCCTCCCGCAACGCTTATATTAACATCAGATAATATGTTTCCTTGCCAATTTCTAACATAACCTTCTATTGTTCCATTGGCATATTTTTTTTCATAAGGATTCATAGTTATATTATGGACTGTTATTCCAAGTGGAGTTACATTCACTTGCCCAATATAATTATCATAGCCTGGCTTAAATGCAACAATATTATGAGTACCTTCTATAACTGTTATGTTATACAAACCATCCGCCTGGGTGATATCTATAACTCCCGCTACCGATATATAGGCATTTTGTATTTTCTCGCCAGTAATATTGTCTTTTACTGTTCCTATAATTGTCCCGTTCTCGTATAATCTGAATGGCGCTAAGGGAATCATTGTTATGTTGTGCTTTATTTTCTCGCCAGGTTTTATTGTAACATTCTCTACATAATTTTCATAACCTAATTTTGTGGCAACTAAAAAATGCTCTCCTGTTTTAACAGTGAAAGAGAAGTTTGCATCAGGACCTGTTATCTTTGTGTGGTTTAATATACTGACTCTTACTCCTTCAAGAAGCTGTCCAGTGGAATTATCGATAGTATAACCTTCTATTGCCCCTTTATCGGGCGTCAGGTATATATCATAAGTTGTTTCTTCATTTCTTACTATACTGGTACGTCCAATGTGCAGATTGTAGCCTTGCTTCATAGCAACAACTGTAAAGTTTCCTTCATAAACACTTCCATTGTAAAATCCGGTGTTGTTTGACACAAAGATTGCATTAGAGATATATATGGAAGCATTTGCTATCTTCTCATTAGTTACACTATCATAAACATTTCCTTTTATTGTTCCATTATATGCTGCAGGTACCACTGGATTGAGAGAGATATTTTTTTGCAAAGAAGAAGCCATAACAATATTGACTTGTTCAGCATGAATATAATAGCCTTGCTTAATAGCAACTATATACCTTGTCCCTGAGAGAGTTGTTATATTATAAAATCCTCCAATGTTTGTTTTAGTTTCATTGTCACTTATACCAATAGTTACATCATTCAAAAACTCATTTGTTGTATTGTCCGTAACATACCCATGTATATTTCCATAGCTTAAAGTCCCTAAACCCATAGCTTCAGGACAAACATCGTTTGGATCAGAATAAAAATAATAGATTAGGTCTACAGGAGAAGGTAGCATCAACTGGTAATTGACTCTTTGATTATTGAAGCCAAATTGTATTGCAGCTTTATTTGTTACGAAAACGGGTATGCCGTCAACATTTAACAATCCAAGATCAAATTCCCTGCTGCCAGGTTCACCATATTTTTTTGTATATGTGAAAGGTATATTTGTTATATTTGTATTTCCAAACATTATACTTCCTGTTTCAGTAAATGTTTTTGTGATAGAGTCATCAGCAAATGGACTTATATTATAGAAATTGTCAGCCCATACAGTGTTTCCAGGCTGTATTGTATCCCAGTTCAAGGTTTCAGGATGCTCTATCATAGCATAGACTTCGTGCTGTATATCGGGCTCAAGGCAGTCAAATATCAAATGCAAAGATTTTATACCTCCAGGATAGGTGTTGTCCCATTGTATCTCTTCATAACCCCTTACTGAAAGGGCAAGACCATAGAAACCATACCACCTATATGTATCATATTCCTGTGTTATAATCAATTTTGTTATTGTGCCTGCTTCAGATTCTATGACAACATAACCAACATAAGTTCTGATTAATATAGCAAGAGCAACAGCTATAGCAACTAATAAAATGATGAAAGTATAGTATATTACCGGATTTTGAAGCAGATCTTTTTTTGTCATTTTTTTGTCATTTTATCTATCAATTATTTTTCCTTTCTCATTTTTTTACTTTGTCTTTTGCCTTTATTATTTCTATACCTCCATTTTTTCCAGGGATAAACGTGATAACAGAGCCTTTTCTAACATTAAGAATTTGTGCCCACATAGAAGGAAGGGTAATTATAAACTGCTTATTCTTAAGCTGCTGAATTTTAATCTGGTTCTGAGTAAGCCTCTTACCTTTTTTCTGATCTTTGTTGATTCTTTTATTCATACGCTATCTCTCTTTATTCTCTTATTCCATACTGTGTTTATTTCATCTCATCGCTTATAGATTTTCCGAGATTTTTGCATTTTTATGTAATCCAATTATTTTATTCTAATGATCGTCAATACAATAAAATGATAATAAAATAATTAATATGCTAAATTAATATTAATACTATATATATTTTTATATATAAACTTTGTGATTTCGAAAATTCTAATATAATCAGGCATGTTCCTAGGGATATTCAATAGAAAACTTTTTATAGCAATTAATCCACATAAAAGCCATATATCCATTGATAAAAAAATAAAACAAAAGAGGGTGGCTTTTGGCAAATAATAAAGAAGAAATGATTTTATTGGACACTAAACCGGAAGATTTTTTCATTCTAGCAGACGGAACCAAGATAAAAAATTTAGATCAACTTGCTTATGCACTTAAATTCATGCCTGATGATTTATTTGGATATCATGTCAATTTTCAGAAAAATGACTTTGGCGAATGGATAAAAAAAACATTTAATGACAATGATTTGGCAGACAAAATTTCTAAAAAAACAAATAAGCTTGAGATTTCAGAAATAATAGATAAAAAGCTAATTCAAATAAGCAAAAAATTTGGAAAAGAGAAATCTAACGAAAAATCTGCCAATAAAAAAAATGAGAAAAAAAGGCTAGGGAACTTTTCAGATAAAAAAATTACTTCAGAATCTAATAATAA
>PXDW01000085.1 GCA_003564925.1 Candidatus Woesearchaeota archaeon
CCATTTTTTTAGCTGGGGAGCTAATTTTGGAAGGTCAATAAACAAATGCTCTGTTTCCTTTATTTTTGGCGTGGAGCTGCATATCTTGCATCTTGGCTTTTTTAGCTCTTCAGGATTCAGCAGCTTTCCGCATTTCTCGCATTGGTCTCCCCTAGCCTCTTCGTATTTGCAGTAAGGGCATATTCCCTCTACGAACCTGTCTGCAAGGAATTTCTCGCATTTTTCACAGTATGCCTGCTCAACTTTCTGCTTTATTATAAATCCTTTCTTGTTTAATTTTTTAAAAATATCCTGGGAAATCTCATAATTTTCCTTGCTTGATGTCCTCCCAAAGCAGTCATAATCATTTAGAAACCATCCATATATTTCCTTATGTATTTTAAAATATTTGTCTGTTATCTGCTTAGGGGTTAGCCCTTCCTCAATTGCCTTTGCCTCTGTAGTTGTTCCATGCTCATCTGTTCCTAAAACAGAGATAACATCTTCTCCTTTTAACCTTAGATATCTTGTATAAACATCAGCGCTTATAACGCATATAAGGTTTCCAAGATGGGGAACATTGTTTACATAAGGCAAAGCACTCGTGACAAGTATTTTATTTTTCATATAAGAAAAAAAAGAGAACGTATTTATTAAGGTTTTGATTAAAACTAAGATATTAATTAAAAAGATTTTATTCCTAATTAGTGTAATAACTGTACCACTTCTTTATATTCTCCTCAACTATTGAATGCTGAATCTCATTTCCGTCATTTGCAATTGTCCACCACATATCTCCTGGAAAAATTTTATTGCTGTCCTGTGGGGCATGCATAGACCAGATAAACATACCTTCAATAAAATCATAAGGCTCTATTGCCTGAAACAGGTATTCATAGCTTATTGCAGCAACAATCCTATCCACAGGCCTGTCCTGAGAGCTGCCTTCATAGGATCTTGTCCATGCATGAGGTTTTGCCTCGAATCCTACTTCAGTAAAGATTATGGGCTTTTTGTATTTTTCATAAAGAGGAACATGAAGTTTCTCTATAGCATCTGTAGCTAAGTCTATAAGCTCGCTCAATTCAATCTCTTTTTTATCAGTTAGAGGAATATACCACTCAAAGCCTATATAATCCAAAGCATCCCAAAACTCTATTTGATGCACCACACTATAATCTAATTCGCCTACTGCAGAATAAGTAAGCTTCCCATCATAGCTCTTTCTCACAGCTTCGATAATCCCGTACCATTTTTCTCTTAAATTTGTTCCTGGAAAATAATTCTGGTCTTGGGCAGTAAGAGAGTCAAGTTCACATCCCAGCCCAAAAAGCTCGACACCTGTCTCCTGGGCTATTTCTGCATAATGAAGTATCATATTCTTATAGCTTTCAAAAAACTCGTCTATGTCTTCAGGCTCAACATTCGCCTTTCCCCTCGGAGAATCCGGGCCGTAATTGATAGGGGCTATATGCGGCACTAAATAAACCTTCAAATTATTGCTATGGGCCTCTCTGATTAATTTTTTTAATTCATGGTCTTTTATAGTTGCATATATGTAAAGGTCGCCCTGCAGCCCATCATAGTATTCTTCAGCATACACAGGCCTTAAAATATTCGCATCCTTATCAGGATTAGTCTCAGAAGGGAAAAAGAACCATACAGGAACAAGCGTAATCCAGTTTGCTCCCAGCTCTTTTATATTTGAGTAATGGTTTATTATGGGTGTAGTTACATCATCAACACTAGTCTCTAATCCTGTATATACTCCCTTAATCATCTTTCTCCCACTTTGCTCTAAAGGTATGTGGTCAAATAAAAACTCCTGAACACCAATCAGCTCAGACGGAAGTCTCTGGGATGACCATGGAAGATAGCCTGTTTTTTGTGCTTCATCCAAGTATTCTTTATAGCCGCCCCTGAATACTCCATTTTTTTCATAATCTCCCATTTTAATAAGGTAATCATCCCCGTGTCTTAAATCTAAAATTCCATATGCATAAATTTCATTTTCCCTTGTTAACATGATAGAATTATTATTTGCGATAAAATAAACATCATCATGGGAAAAGGGCGTTACAATTTCAACTTTTGTTTTAAGATATTCATTAGCAGCTTCAGAAGGAATTTCTTCCTGTCTAATTCCTGGAAGTGTAATATGCTCTGATTCAGGATTCTCACACCATGGAGGGATAGGCCATGGCCCATCAGGAGGGCAAATCTGGAATAATGCCATTAGCAGTACAGAAAGAAAAACAACAAATGGGATAGCTATAAGGGCTATTTTTATAGTTTTATTCATATTAAAATAAAATCATTTGCTTATTATTATATAAACTTTACTGTCCCGCTGGAAATTGAAATCTTTATAATTCCTATTTTCTATTTTAAAATAAACATAAAGAATTTATATGATAAAAATATTATAAAATAAAATGATTCTAAAAAGGAAGGAGAGCGCGTTAAGACTGAAAAATAAAATATCGAGAAGAATAAGCCAATCGCATGTTCCTATTATTGTTTATGTTGTTGTGATTACAAGCATGATTATAGTGTGGAGCCTTAGAATATACAATGAAGAAGTTGCATTTAATTTTTTAGCAGAGCTCTTCGGAGCTGCCTTTACTTTATTTATAATCGATGTGCTTCTTGTAAGGTCAAAAATTAAGCGCTGGAAAATTGTCAAAGATGATATGGATTATCTGATAGCAAGAAACATTAACAGGCTAAGGGACGGAATATCCACAAGGGCATTTAATTTTTCACCTAAAATTGATTCAAAAATATCTGAAAAAGAATCTCTTTATTCAATTAGAAAGCAAAGGGCTGAGTTTCTGAAAGAATTAGAAAAATTGAATGAGAAGGAGATGATAAAAAATCTGAATGAAAAAGAGATTTTTTCAGAGAGGAGCTATAGTTATTTCAATGAGAGGGCTGATGACATCTGGGAAATTTTAAATATGAAATACTCTGAGTTTTTTCAGCCAGAACTTGTATCTCTTTTAATTGATTTGCATACAAGGCTTAAGGACTTGTGTGGGCATGTTCGCCAATACAGAAAAACAAAGCGCTTTTCAAAAGATAGGGCATACTACAGAGCAATAGGCATATCTGGTGTTGTAAAAAGCTTAAAGCATATATTATCAATTGTTAATCATCTTAAAGAACAGGGCTATTCAGAATATGGAGAGCTGTCATCTTTAGACCATGTTTTTTAATATGTTTTAATAGAATTCAATTAAGACAATTATTTCATCTTTTTGGTTATAGCTATCTTGTCATTGCATTTAGAACAATTAAAAACAACAGCATCAACAGAAACTTTTTTCTGCTTTTCCTCATCAAAAACCTGAGTCTTTTTTCTTATGAAAGGAACTTCCGCTTCTCCTTCATAGCTGCATTTAGGGCAGGTATATTTAATCTCGCATGTTAAAGTATCTTCATATTCCTGCTTACCAACAGTATAGTTGCATTCAGGGCAGACATACTCAGTAGCCCTTATCTTCGGCTTTCCGGTTTTTTCGTCCTTTAGCTTTCCCATCAGGGCTTTCCCGCATTTTGGACATTCTTTTCTGTAAACCCAAGCCATTACATTTCCATTTCCGACTTTTCTGTTGGTAAAATATACAAGTTCATCCATACTTGAAGGTTCTTTTAATGCCATAATTCTGAAGAAAAGGAAAATGATATTTAAATCTTATGATTGGAAATATTTAAATAAATTATTAGATTAACAGTAAATATGGAGTTCTACAATAAGATAGCTAATGGCTATGATGAGCTTTATAAAGAGGAGCAACTAAAGAAGATAAGGATAATAAAAGACAATTTAAATGTTAAAAAAACTGATTTCTTGTTGGATGTTGGAACAGGAACTGGCTTTGCTTTGGAGTTATTTGACTGTAAAAAAATAGGCATAGACCCTTCTGTTGAGCTGTTAAAAAAATCCAAGCTCCCTCTTATAAAAGGAAAAGCAGAATGCTTGCCCTTCCCGAATAATATATTTGACATTGTCATATCTGTTACTGCTATCCATCATTTTGATGACCTTGAAGAAGGAATAAGTGAAATAAAAAGGGTTGCAAAAGACCGAGTTGGTTTTTCTTTGCTTAAAAAAAGCCCCAAGTTTGAGAAAATAAAAAAACTGATTAAAAAAAATTTTAAAATAAAGAAAGAGATTAATGAAGAAAAAGACCTTATTATGATTGGGACTATTTAATTTTCTTAGCTATTTCTTTGTAAGCATCCCTAAATGGGATTCCTTTTTTTACTAATTTATAAGCTTCTTCTGTTGCATAAAGTTCTTTTGTCATTGCTTTTTCACAATTCCCTTTATTCACTTTCAAATCTCTAACAACTAAATTTATAGCAGATAAACATTCCTTGGCTAGATCAATCCCTTCCATAAGAATATTTTTTGTAAGCTGCAGATCTCTATTATAACCTGAAGGAAGATTTTCTATTATTGATTGCATCGAAAATTGGTAAGATGCAAATAGATTTGTCTTTGCTCTTAATAATTCAAGAACGTCTGGATTTTTCTTCTGCGGCATTATACTGCTTCCTGTGCAGAACTCTTTTGGAATTTCAAAAAATCCAAATTCTTGCATAGAAAATAATAACAAGTCATTAGATATTTTATTTATATCAAGCATTACCTGGTTTATAGAATTTAATGTAAACAGCTCTATCTTGCCTCTTGAGTTTTGAGTATAAATTGGATTTTTTTGCAATTTAGAAAAGCCAAGTTTTTTTGCCAAAAAAGCCCTGTCTATTTTTACTGGCAACCCATAACCAGCCCCTGTTCCTAAAGGACACTGATCATTTAAAGTGTAAGCAGCTTTTATCAAGTTTAAATCATTATCCAAAGCCTCCATAAAAGACTCCGACCATAATTTAATAGAAGAAGGCATTGCCTTCTGAATGTGAGTATAACCGGGCATTACAATATTCTGCTTTGACAGCCTTTTAAGAGATTTTTTTAGTTCTGAAACCAACTCAATTATCTCTTTTAATTCGTCTTTTGTATACATTCTTATATCGGTTAATACCTGGTCATTTCTTGATTTGGCAAAGTGAATTTTTTTTCCAGTGCTGCCTAACTCTTTAGTCAGATAGTTTTCAATTTTTGTATGCACATCTTCATCTTTAAGCTCCAAATTAAAATTACCTTTCTTATCTAATTCCAAAATATTTTTAAGGCAGGCATTAATCTTTTCAAATTCGCCTCTATTCAAGTAGCCTAAATTTAGCAGCATCTCGGCATGAGTTGTGTTCAAAGCAACATCATACCTTACAAGCCTTTGATCTAGCAAATAATCATTCCCTACAGTAAATTTTTCTATAATTTTGTTAAGGTTATATCCTTTTTCCCATAATTTCATTTTTTACCTAATCTTAGTCTTAATGCATTCAGCCTTATAAATCCTTTTGCATCTTCCTGGTTATATCCTCCATGTATATCCATACTTGCTATATTTTCATCATACAAGGATTTGGGAGATTCACGACCAGTAACATAAGCATTTCCCTTGTATAAAG
>PXDW01000048.1 GCA_003564925.1 Candidatus Woesearchaeota archaeon
GCTTTTTCAATATCCTCTATGTTTTTGTATTCCAAAGGTATATTTTCATCCAGCCATAGAAAAAACTCATCAAAGTTTTCATTAATATTGTCAAAACTAGCTAATGCAATTTGAGGATTTTTTGTTTTGAATATTTTAGTTAGAGCCTGTTTTATAGACTCTGTCTGTTTTCTGTCATCTAGAGCATCAATATCCTCTTTTTTTAATTTTCCTTCATAGCTTAAAATCTCCAAGTCTGTTATTGCTGCCCTTACATCCCCTCCGGTTTTTCTTGCGAGCATCATCAATTCTATTTCACCTGCCTTTATGTTCTCCTTTGTACAAATATACTTTAAAAATTCCTTTAAATTTGAAACATCCGCGGGCTCATATCTGACAAGCAATGATTTTCTTTTAATGCCTGAAAACTTTTTATCAAAAGGATTCTCTGAAGTCATTATAATAGGAAATGTAGATTTTTCTATGAGCTTTACCAAAGAGGATGCTCCGCCCCTATCTTTTGTTCCTGAAAGGCCGTCTATCTCATCTACAAGAATAACCTTTCCATTTGAAAATAAGGATTTTTGGAAAAGCGCATTTCCTATTTTTTCATTTATTTGCTCAGCATTTCTGACATCTGAGGCATTTACCTCTATAACTTCAAGTCCAAGCTCTGCAGCAATTGCATATACTGAAGAAGTCTTTCCAACTCCTGTCGGACCATATATTATTAAAGCCTTTTTCCTCTGTGTTCTATAATTTTCTACAAAATTTTTAACAACAGAGATAACTTTATCCTGGAACCTGACTTCAGATATTTTCTTCGGTCTATATTTGTCAACCCAGCGCATAAAAAAAGGATAATAAGTTGATTTATTAATATTTTGATATTTAGAATATTAAAAAACAACAAATTTAAATAAAGTCGATTTCTTCATTTATTGCATGGAATTGCCAAAAAAATACGATGCGAAAGAATGTGAAAAAAAATGGAGGGAATATTGGGAGAAAAATAAGATATATGCTTTTGACAAAAACAGCAAAAAACCAATCTATTCTATAGATACTCCTCCTCCAACCGTTTCTGGAAAGATGCATATAGGGCATGCTTTCTCTTATTCACAGCAGGATTTTGTAGCCAGATATCAGAGGATGCAAGGAAAAAATGTTTTTTACCCTTTTGGAACAGACGATAATGGACTGCCTACTGCAAGGCTTATTGAAAAAGAAAAAAAGATAAAAGAGTTTGACTTAGGCAGAAAAGATTTTATTAAGCTTGTTTTGGAAACATTAGAAAAAGAGTTAAGGCCGAAATACTTAGAAGACTGGAAAAGAATCGGTATGAGCTGTGACTTCAACATTTTTTATACAACAATAAATACCCATTGTCAAAAGATAAGCCAGGAAAGCTTCATTGACCTATATAAAGATGGAAGAATAGTAAGGAAAAGAACTCCCTTTATGTGGTGTCCTGAATGCCAGACTTCTATAGCACAGGTAGAGCTTGAAGACAAGCAGAAAAGCTCCAAGTTTGTACACATAAAATTTGAGACATCTGTAGGCAAGACGATTGTTATTGCAACAACAAGGCCTGAGCTAATGCCTGCTTGTGTCGCTATTCATGTTCATCCTGAAGACAAAAGATATAAGGAATTTATCGGGGCAAAGGCAAAGCTTCCTATTTTTGAAAGAGAAGTTGAAATTCATCCTAATGAAGACGTTGATATGGAATTCGGCTCTGGTGTTGTATATCACTGCACATTTGGGGATATGGATGATGTTGAATGGATTGAAAAATTTGATATTGAGCCGATCGAAGTTATGAACAAGGACGGAACATTGAATGAGAAAGCCGGGAAATACAAAGGAATGAAATCAGAGGAAGCGAGGGCAGCCATTGTTGAGGACTTAGATAATCTTGGGATGATTGAAAAATCTGAGCCAATCGGCCATGTTGTTAATGTGCATGAAAGATGCGGAACACATATTGAGATACTTATGACAGAGCAATGGTTTATAAGATATCTAGACCTAAAAAAAGATATGGAAAAATGGGGTAATGAGCTTTCGTGGTATCCAAAACATATGAAAAACAGATACGATAACTGGGTAAAAGGTCTTAAATATGACTGGAACATATCAAGGCAAAGGTTTTTTGGAATACCTATTCCTGTTTGGTACTGTAAAAAATGTAATAGTGTGGTTCTGCCTAAAAAAGAAGATCTTCCTGTCGATCCAATGAATGACAAACCCAAAAGCAGATGCGATTGCGGCTCCGATTCCTTTATTCCCGAAAAAGATGTTTTAGATACTTGGGCAACCTCTAGCTTGACGCCTCAATTAGCAATAAAGCTGATGCCAAAAAATATTCAGAAAAAGCTGTATCCTATGGATTTAAGGCCGCAGGCCCACGATATTATAACTTTCTGGCTTTTTAATACTGTTGTAAAGTCTCATCTTCATTACAATATAAAGCCGTGGAAAAATGTAATGATTTCTGGCTGGGCTCTCGATCCAAAAGGAAAAAAGATGTCCAAAAGCAAAGGAAATGTAATAGAGCCCCAGGTTATGATAGAACAGTATTCTGCTGACTGCCTCAGATTTTGGGCTGCTTCTTCGAAATTAGGGGAGGACCTTCCTGTCCAGGAAAAGGAATTTATTGCCGGAAAGAAATTTGTAACAAAATTATGGAACGCTTCTAAGTTTGGAATAATGCACCTAGAAGACTTTAAAGGAAAAAAGCCAAAACTTGAAGTTATGGACGCATGGCTCCTAAGCAAAATAAACAGCATAATAAAAAACTCAACAGAGTCATTTGAAAAATATGAATACAGCAGAACAAAGTCAGATGTTGAAAATTTCTTCTGGAATACCTTCTGCGACTATTACTTAGAGATTATAAAAGACAGGCTTTATAATCCTGACAAAAGAAGTAAAGAGGCAAGGGAATCTGCTCAATATGTGCTTTACAATTCGCTGCTCTCTGTATTGAAGCTTTTTGCTCCCATTACACCACATATAACAGAAGAGATATATCATATTTATTATGCAAACAGAGAGAATAAAAAAAGCATTCATGTAAGTGATTGGCCAAAGTACGATAAAAATTTAGAGGACAAAAAAGCAGAAAAAATTGGAGATATTGCAGTTAGCATAATAGCTGCAGTTAGAAAGTATAAGTCAGATAAAAACATGTCAATGGGGGCAGAAATAGAAGAACTGATTATAGAAACAAAAGAAAATCTAAAAGATGTGCTTGATGACATAAAGGCAACAGTTAAGGCCAAAAAGATTTCTATTGGAAAAGGAGATATAGGTGTTGATGATAATATATCTATTAAAATTCAGAAAAATATATAAATAAGTTTTTGTCATTAATTATATGGGGCTTATTAATTCTCATGGAGGTTGTAGAAATGAAATATAAAGAATTAGTTAGATTGTTCAAAAACTCTTATCTGGGTGATGAAAAAAAACAAATTGAGAGTGAGAAAACATTAAGAAATTATTGGAAAAATGAATATGGTAATGATATTGTTGGAATAAAAAAATTTTTCTACAATGTGAGAAACAACATATATAATCCAAATTCTCAGAATGAAGTATTAAAGAATATAGTTCCGGTTATTGGTATTATCGATGGAGAAAAAAGAGTAATTGCCGTGCCTAAAGATGAAGTTAGAGGAAATTATAACAAACCATATGATGATAGAAAAGATGCTTTGGTTTCTTTAAATCTAGATGGAATAATATTTGCTTCTAAAGAATGTTGCACTGGTTCCGGGTTAGGTGTTGCTAATTTAGATTACCCGATTAGATTCACTAAAGAAAATATTAATGATTTGTTTTTTGAGGGTTATAGGATGCTTGATTTAGAAAGCTCACTTGAAGAGGGTGGAACTTCTGACAAACATTTATTTGAGCATATTGATAATAAATATAATATTTCCCCAAACCTAATTTAAGCCCTTTTCCATCTGACTCCTTGAGGTGTGTCTTCAAGGACTATTCCTTTTTTACTTAATTCATCCCTTATCTTATCAGCTTCTGCAAAGTTCTTTTTCTTTCTTGCTTCTTCCCTTTTATTGACTAAGGCTTCGATGTCTTCGGTAATCTCCTCTTCTTTCATTTCTTTTATTCCCAAACCAAAAACTTTATCAAAATCATAAGCTAGTTTAAGCTTCTCCTGGCTCCCTAATTCCTTGTCTCTCAAAACATCCCATAAAACAGCCAAAGCCTTCGGGATATTCAAATCGTCATCAATATTCTTTCTGAATTTTTCTTTGTATTTTTCAAAGTCTTTTGTTTTGTTTGAGTCTTTTTTCGCCTTTAAGTCTATGATAATATTTTTGAGCCTTTCAAAGCTGTTTTTTGCACCTTCAAGAAATTCCAATGAAAAGCTTAGTTGTTTTCTGTAATGGGTATTAAGGCAAAGATATCTGAAAGATAAAGGTTCAAATCCCTGCTCATCTAATTCTGAAATTGTGTATAATCCGCCCTTGCTTTTGCTTACTTTTTCTCCCTTAAATGTTAGGAAAGCTCCATGAAGCCAATATTTGACCCATGGCTTTTTCCCAAAAGCACATTCTGACTGGGCTATCTCGTTAGTATGGTGGACTTGTATATGGTCTTCTCCTCCACTATGTATATCAAACTGTTCCCCTAAATACTTTGAAGACATTGCTGAACATTCAATATGCCATCCTGGAAATCCAATGCCCCATGGAGAAGCCCATTCCTGCTGCCTCTTCCCGGGCTCTTCTGAAAATTTCCATAGGGCAAAATCTGTTTTGTTCTTTTTTTCACCCAATGAAACTCTCTTACCTGCCTCTAAGCCTTCTTTATCAATCTTACCCATATTTCCATAATCTTCCATCTTGGAAGTATCAAAGTATATTCCATCAGAAGTTTTGTAGGTGTATCCTTTTTCCTCTAATTTTTTTACAAATTCAATCTGTTCTTTTATATGCTCAGAAGCCTTGCAGATTATATCTGGCTGCAAAATATTTAGTTTTTTGCAGTCTTTCTCAAAGATTTTTGCATAAAAATCTGCAATTTCAGAAGCTTTCTTATTTTCTTTTTTAGCTGCCTTTTCTATTTTGTCTTCGCCTTCATCAGCATCGCTTGTTAGATGTCCAACATCTGTATAATTCATAACATGCTTAACCTTAAAACCGTTATAAAGCAAAACTCTTTTCAATAAATCATTAAAGATATAAGACCTTAAATTTCCGATATGCTGGAAGGAATAAACTGTAGGGCCGCAGGAGTAAAAGCCAACATGTCCTTTCATTATTGGCTTAAACTCTTCCTTTTTCCTTGTTAATGTGTTGTAAAGCTTTAACATTTTAAATTATTTGATTTATTTCTCCCTATATTCTTTTCGTAAAATACTGTTTATAACTTGGTCATGCAATTTTCCGCCTGCAAACAGCCCATGTCTTAATATTCCTTCTTTTTTCGCTCCTAATTTTCTTATAACTCTTTTGGATCCAATATTATCTTTTGCATGATTTATTTCAATTCTGTTTAATTTTAGA
>PXDW01000061.1 GCA_003564925.1 Candidatus Woesearchaeota archaeon
TATTATCTTGTCTGGAGCCAAGGTCCCAATGTATGAATTTTTTTCAAATTTTACAAGCCTTGGTATTTTCTCTGTTATCTTTATGTTTTCCAGCTCTTTTTGGCTTCTATTTTTTATATGAATCATCACTTTGATTTCAGACACTCCTTCTTCAAAAGATCCTATAACTCTGGCCTCTTTTTTTACGATCAGTGGGCTTCTTAAGATATAATACAGAATAATTAAGAGTATTATTAATAAAATAGCATATAAATAAATAGCATAATTTATATTTATGTAAATAACTATGCTTTCCTGTGGTTCTAATGTATAGGGCCAAACAGAATATCCTGGTATTTCATCAGTTCTTACATATTCTGGGTTTGAAAATGTCACAAAAGATTTAACTACAGAGCTTTCCTGCCTGTAATCTCCCGAGATTTCTATGTTTCCACGATTTTTAATATTAACCTCATATCTTCTGGATAAGAATCCAGGAATTTCCTTGATATCTTTTATAATATCTGAGTATTCTACTATATAAAATGATTTTCTTACAGAGTTAACAGTCTTATTCTCCATTATCAAAGTAACTGTCAAGGTGTCGGATTGAGGATAGGTATAAGGATCAAGTGAGAATACTAGCTCATCAGTGATTTCTTCTAATCCTGATAAAGGGACAATATATTCTTTATTTATTAAATTGCTTTCCAATCTTATATTAAGTTCTTCTATGTTCAAATTATTCCTGTTCCTTAAGTGGATACCTATAGGTAGTCTATCCCTGGGATCTATATTTTGGGCCATATTAATATTAACTTCGATTGAGGGCTCATATGTTCTTGTATCAGGTATGTCGGATTTTACATATATTGGAGCAAATATCTGGGTTAGATCTCTGGATGAAATTTCTTTTACGTTCAATATTACATAATGTTGTCCTACTGAGACATGCGTCTTTGGGCTTATTTTAACAACGAATGTTTTATTTTCCATTGCATCAACAATAATTCGCTTGGGAGTAACATCTATCATCCAGCTAACATCTGGAGTATAAATCTGATATATTTCTGCTGTGCTTTTTTTGTTTGTTATTATTAAATCAAAATAAGCAGATTCATTAAGAAAGATGTAGTCTTCTATTTTCTCGATAGATAAATCAAAATCTTCTGCATTGACTATATTTATAAATAATAAGAACAAGGATATTATAATTATGAATCTTGTTATTTTCAATATTCCACCCTAATTCCTTATTAAGTTAACTAATATATATAATTTTCTAAAACAATAATATAAGTGGGGCTGCGGAGATTTGAATTCCGTAGATTATTACTCATTTTGGTAAGTTTGCACTGCAAAATTTATTTGAGTGACACTTGCCTGTTTTTTACATATTTTTAGTAAAAATCTGCTCCGGTTGGAAGCTATCCAGAGATGAAGGAAAAACTTCTGTTCTCCCCGAGCTCCAGTGATAGCCAAACTACACTACAGCCCCAATCCGTGATATTAATTTTTTTTAATATCACTTAAATACTTTTTCACAGATTTTAGTAAAAATCTGCTACACTACAGCTTTTAATAAGTTGTTATTTATTTTATTTATTAATTTTTTCTTTCTATCAAATCCGGAAATCTTTCAATTATGTGTTTTTATTCCGGATAATTTTTGATAACTAACAAAAGATTTTTTATTTTTATGAAAATCTTAAGGGTTTTTCTGGATAATTCATTTTAAAACCAGAACATATACTGTTTCCAGGCTAATGCCTTGGAGGGATAATGATGTTAGAAGAAAATTTAGAAGATGTTTTTTATGCTGCTGTCGGTGTTGATATTACAAATCTCGATTCCGAACATAGGGATGATGAGATTAATAAAATATTATATAATGATGGCGACATAGGCAAAATTAAGGGAACTTATTGGGCCTTTCCTGATGAGGATAAATCTTTGACTATTGAGGAAGTCGTAGATAGGGTAAGAAATCTGAAAAAGGACGACCACAATCAAAGAAATTTTACAGAGGCTGATATTGCAATAGCAAGGGCAATAAACAATTGCTATGAGCAGGTTGAAAAATCTGAAATTACACAGCAAAATCCAGATGCAATGTCTGTTATTGTTCAAAAAGATAACGGATGGGAGTCTGCCAGTTTATCCGATGTTTTAAGCCAGCATCCAGATTATTTCACGATCAAAAATGATCTAATGAGAAACGGGGCAAAAAAACAATACCAGATACTAAATCTAATTGTGAATGTTGAACCTGGAGGAGGATACACAAAATGAAGTTTCCTCTTCCAACTTCTATTTTCTTTAATTTGGCTAAAGAAAAGCCAATTATAATAAATGGCGGAAGATTGTATACTTTGGGGGGAAATAAAAGTGATAATTTTCTTTCTTTGTCTGGAGAAAGAATAAACATATCAGAATCAGATTCTTTGTTATTTTTTGAACAAGAGTACAAGTCAATAAACGGATCAAAGATAAAAAATACCCTATCAAAAATTTTAGATGAAAAGTATAACATTAAAATATATTCGTCTAAAAAAGAAATTGGGGTTATAGACTTTATTATAAATAAGGTTTTTTATGAATATAATCATTATTACAGCAATATTGATGTGAATATTGATTTTTCTAATATAAGTTGTAATAATATAAAGACAAATTATATTCTCGATGTGAATATTGATTTTTCAGAAATAGAAAAGTCAGTTTTTGAATCTATTATTGATAATGTTTTTTTGGACTCTAATTCTGTTTTTAGTTTAGATGAATTATCTACTAAAAAAAACATTCATGAATCAGGTAATTTTGTATCTTTGAACAAAAAAAATTACCTGATTCAACCCACCAATTTTTTTCTTGATTCATTGGAAAAAAAGTATCAGGAAGCTTTGTTAAGGGAAATTGAAAAAAATGAATTAAAAACTAATAAAGCTCTATCAAAAAAATTAGAATCTGTTGACAAACAAAAAAAACTAAATGATATCTTAGAAAGCTTAAATAAGAATGGTTTCTATGAGAAAAACAAAAAAGGAATCTATAAAAAAAATTCTAAGTTTTTACCTTATATAGCTACAGATAACGAATTTGTTCTGCAAAATAAAGAAACAAATAAGTATTTTTTGTTTGAAAAGTTTAGAATAGCTGTTGATATTAAAAAATCCAATGGCGAATATGCTGTAAATGAAGAGCCTTTTGTTCTTGAAAGGAAATTTCATCCTTTTGTTTATTATGATACTGATAAAACAAGTTGGAGACATAAAAAGAATGATTTGGGTTTTAATACATGCTGTTATAATGGAAGATTCAGCATTGATTCAAGATACACTCCTTCAAGAAAAATTGCCAGCGCACTAAAATCAGGAATTGGTCTTATTGAGAAAGCATATATCCTCAATGTTAATCCCGTACATATTTTAGAATCTCCTAGATTCAAAGAAATAAGTAAATACGAAATTCAGAAAAAAGGGTTAAAAGTGAAAAATTCAGGGTGATAATAATGGATTCAAGGCTGGAAGAATTGATAGAACAAAATTCAAAAAATAAAAATGAAGATGTTAATTATCTATTTTCAAAATATAAAATAACAAGCTATGCAAAAAATAAGATACAGAAGTATGCAGACAGAGTTGCAGCTCTTTACGGAAAGCCAATAGAGGTTTTAGGATTTAATACAGCACCTATTAATAGTTTTGATAATATTCATTATGATGCTTTTCTTGCCCTAAACCAAACAGTTTCAAGTGGCCTTTGCGACCAAAATTCATTGAAGTCATATTTCGATACAAAAAATAAAATTGCTGCAGATGGAAAAAAGATAGTGGGATGGTGGCACAGCCACGGAGAATACTTTTTAAACCCCTCATCAAAAGATAAAGATTTTTTCAGAAAATTAGTCTCCACAAGTGTCCACTCTTCACTTTTGAAGCTAAAACCAGACTCAAAAATTATTGGAGAAACTCCTTATGAGATTATACACCCCGAAAAAGAAGGCGCTAACAAAAAGCTTATAATAGGTTCAAATGAATACTTATTAAAGAGCCTTGTTCTTGTCATTGATGATTTCAAAAAAGGCAAAAATTTTAAGGTAAAAGATATCAGGCTAGAGACATTCAGAGGCATGCCTTTTTCTCAGATGTATATTGTCAATGCTTTGAATCATGAGCCTTATAGGGAATTTGGTGTAATTGATGTTAACAAGCCAGAGAATGATTTGTCAAATCCAGAACTTATCAGAGAAAAGTTTGATATCACATATATAAGAAATCCAGCTCTTGAGATTCTGGATCTATATGGCAATAAAAAGATAGATGCAAATGTAATAGATGAAGAATTAAAGAATCGGGTTTATGTAGATGGTAAATTATTAAGAGACATTGTCGAAGAAAAAAGAAAGCATTATTTTCTTCCTACAAAATTTGAAATAAATAAATCTGACAGCATTACCTACTCTCCTAAGAAGGATATTGAAAGTGAAAATAATAAATCTTTAGAGCAAGGAATAGAAAAAACAGGAAAAGATGTTGTTGATATAAAAAAGTATTCTAATGAAGAGATGGCTAAAACTCTTAGGAAAGGCCGCTATGAAAATAAAATTGACAAACAAAAGAAGAAGTATCAAAGAAGTTCTTTATATAGAACCTTTTTCGGTTTATTTAAAAAATGAGCTATGAAACACAATTAAAAATAAAGAACTGGGGGCAGGAGAACCAGAAACTTATAGATAATAGCACAGTCTTCATATCAGGAAGCGGACTGCTTACAAATCTAATATTGGCAAACTTTACTGGCTTAGGTGTTGGAAATATTACTATTGTTGATAATGACAATAATAAAAACAATAAAGAATTTTTATACAGATTAAGCAAATCAAATATTTCAAGGAAAATAAAGAATCTTGTTTCAATAATTAAAGATATGAATAATAAGACAAATATAAAGACAATTCATTCAGACCTTAGTTACTCAATTCTTAATGATCATTATGATATGGTAATTGATGCTTCAAATAATCCTGAGAGCAAAGCATTCTGTTTAGAGTTTGCTTTAAAAAATGAGATTCCATTTATCTCAGCAGCAGCATCAAAATACAGGACTGAAGTAAGAACTCTGAATGAAAAAAATTTTGACCATTACAAAACTAATGAAAAGAATCTTGATGATTTCCTATTCTTTGAATACGAAGGCAAAGAGCAGGGCCCAATTTCTTGTGGTGTTGCTTCTGCAGAAATTGGAAATATGCTGAGGCAGTTTAATTTTTTACTTTCTAAAGATGAGACCCTATCTGACTATTTTGTTTATAATCTTAAAAACAGCAGGAGATTCTTTCCGGAAGATAATTCTTTAATCAAGGATTATAATTGCATTGAAAATGTTGTTCCTGTCTTGATAGGTGCGGGAGCTTTAGGAAACCCTATTTCTTTGCTTTACAGCCTGATGGGAGTAAAGAGAATGATAATAATGGATGATGATAAGATAGAATCA
>PXDW01000067.1 GCA_003564925.1 Candidatus Woesearchaeota archaeon
TAGGTTTGTCCATCATCACCGCATACAGGATTGTACTCCATTGTGCAGAATTCAGCAGCCTTCTGTTCTTCTGTGCAAAAGTGTACTTCATCAGTTGGCTCGCATTCTCCCATCTCATAATAATCGATGTTTCCGCTTGAGCAGGCTACACATGGATTTCCATAGGTTTGTCCATCATCACCGCATACAGGATTGTACTCCATTGTGCAGAATTCAGCAGCCTTCTGTTCTTCTGTGCAAAAGTGTACTTCATCAGTTGGCTCTTCTATTATTTCATCTGTTCTTTCTGTAAAAACTATGTCCCCAACTCTGCACTGCCTTGGATAGCTTTCCATTACTGGATAGCCTGCTTCAACACAATCTTCAAAGCTGGTTATTTCTGTTGTTGTTTCGCATCCCAATGCAAAAAGCATTGACAAAGCTAAAATTCCTAATATTATTCCTTTCATGATTATCACCTTTAATATAGATAGTGTAACATATATAAATAGGTTATGTATATTTCAATCTGAGTTGAAACTATATAGAATAATTTACTAGATAATTATGATAATATTTAAATATAATTATTGAAATTTATTATCTATGAAAGAGATTAAATTACAAAAACCTTTTCTGGATTTACCTTCTTTCAATCTTAAAGATAAAGTTCCTTTCAGCTTATATGTAGATTTCTATGAAGAAGAAATGTCAAAAAGAAATGGAGGATTAGAGCTTGATTCTATATACAAGGATACATTTCTTAATTTAGAAAATTATAAGAGAATTATACCTCATTATTGCCAACATGGTGGAGACAGAGGATTTGATTATTTAGATAATATTTTGGAAAAATTTGAAAATATAAAAACTCCTTCTTCAATGGCTGTTTCAGATTTGGAAGAACTAGAAAAACACGTTCTGAAAGCTTACCAATCTTCTTATGCTCATTATATTATTGCTAAAAAGAAAGGGCTTAAAAATTTTATTTCATATACCAGATTTCCAGAAAATTGTTGTGGCATGTCCTCAAGAAATATAATGCTATCATTAATGGAGCACGGATACCATAATGCTGTCTATGGCTACAATGAAAAGAATGATCACGGATGTGTTTTAATTCCTTTTGTTATGGAGGATAATCAAGGCATCATTATAATAGACCCAACATCCGATCAGCTTTGGGATGATTCTATGCCAAGGGAACATTTCCTGAAAAAACCAAAAAACCACTCGTTTGTTGTTTTTGGGAATTTAAAGGATAAAAAATTTGTTTGCTTTAATGGGAATTGGAAATACATAACTGACAGGAGGGGAGAAAAAGATCTTGTACCTGAAAATATGATATATCTTGAAACCTTAAGAGATCATAAAAATCAACAAGTAGATAATATAAAACCATACAATTGTTTTAGGGGCCTTGCAGATTATCTAGAAAAAGCATTTTCAAACCCTGCCGAAATAAAATGGTAAAATCTATATTGGTAAAAGGAACAGAAAATAGTCTAGATGGAAGAGTAATCATCTATTCTAAATGTTGGACACCTTATTATAATAAAAAAACAGGAGAATTAATTGAGAGAGACAATCCATATATTGCGTTCTATTATTCAGATGATAGCAAAGCGCTTTTTGATAAATTGCCTGAATTTAGAAAAGACCTTGTTGAAACAATAGGTACAAAAAAAGAATATGTTGAGTTTAATAGAGGTATAATGGTTCCTAAAAAAATAATAGAAAGATTTCTAGATGGCGAAGAAGGTGTTATAAATTTGGGTCAAAAGATTGAAATGTATGATGAAGATTTTAGAAATTTTTCAGAGGATATATTATATGTTGGGGAATGTGTAGACGATAAAGAGGGATTTAATAAAATAAGAACAATGAGTGATCTTTATTTTAGAAATATGAAAAAGCAAAAAGTAAGACCCTTAACACATAAAGATTTTTATGGCGATTCATTAAAAAAATTTATTAAAAAAAGATTTATTGATAAGATGGTTGCTGCAAGTGTTGAAAAAGAGTATTACATATATCTTAAGGTTCTTGGAGAATTAGAAAAATTTTCAAAAGATTCTAATTTTTATAAGCAAATACCTGGTTTGTCTATTGAAATTGAAAAAGGTTTTAATGAAGAATATATTGATGAGCCCAAAGTCAGAAAATATGTTTCTTTAATGGATTCCATACATCTGGAAAATTACTGGCATTCTACAATACTTGAAAGAGAAATAAAAGGATTATTTTGAATTATATTTTTATAATAGTTCTAAAATTTTTTTATATTTAAACCTAATTAAATATTGTTATAAAAACAATAAAAAAGAATTCTTTCGTATATTGGCTTAATGATACTATTTACTCTTTATTGACATTTACAGCTTTAGGTCCCCTATCGCCTTGCTCGACATCGAATGTTACAGAATCATTTTCTTGCAAATTTATTCCTTCTTTCAAGGCTGTCTGATGCACGAAATATTCTTTACCATCTTCAGCGGCGATGAAACCAAAACCTTTCATTTCATTGAAAAATTTTACAGTTCCTTTCATTTGTTTTCCTCCTTGTGTATATTCTGGCATTTTACGCAGAAATTTAATTTGGATTCGTCTCTATTAACAACAAACCTTTTTTTACAGGCTCTGCAATATTTGACTATCTTATAATCTACCATTGTTATTAAACCTTCTTTTATTTTTTGTTATTCTAGGCAATACTGCCTTTTTTATATATGGCTTTTTAAGTTTTTCTACATTAAAATTCCTGTATTCATTAAGGATTCTTGAAAAGCTCTCATGATCATAATCGCAAAGAAGGTTTATAACTTTTCCTTTTTCACCTGCTCTTGCTGTCCTTCCTATCCTATGGATATAGTCTTTCGGATCTTTTGGAAGGTCATAATTATATACATGAGAAACATCATCAATATGAAGGCCTCGAGCAGCAACATCTGTGCAAACCAAAACTCTGGATTTTCCTTTATGGAATGTTTTTATTGTCTTTGTTCTTTTATTTTGTGTTAGGCCTCCATGTATGGAAATCGCATCTAAATTATTTTTTCTAAGCGCACTAACGACAAAATCAACGTTTCTTCTTGTGTTGCAAAAAACCATAATCAGGCTCGAGCTTTCATTATTAAGCAAATGTATAAGAAGAGAAAGCTTCATGTTCTTTTGAACATCGTAATAAACCTGCTTTAGCTTGCTTGGATCAACCATCTTTTTTCCAAAAACATTTACAGCATCTTTTGTATATTTTTTAGATAATTTTTTTATGCTGTCTGATATTGTAGCTGAGAAAAACAATGTTTGCCTTTCTTTAGGGCAGTTTTTTATTATTTTTTCAACATCTTCTATGAAGCCCATATCAAACATCCTGTCTACTTCATCCAAAACCAAAAGCTTTAGCTTTTAAAGGTCTATAGTCTCCCTTTGAAGATGATCCAAAAGCCTTCCGGGAGTCGCAACAACAACCTCTGCCCTTCTAAGCTCATTTATCTGCGGCTCAATAGAAACTCCACCATATACAGACATGATATTTAATTTTTTTGTGTATTTTTTTAAAGCTGTTTTTACCTGCTCTGCCAATTCCCTTGTTGGCGTGAGTATCAAAGACTGAAGGCCAGAATTTGGTATTACTTTCTCTATTATTCCGCATCCGAATGCCAAGGTTTTTCCAGAGCCTGTTGCAGACTCTCCAATGACATCTTTCCCATCAAGAATATAAGGTATGGACTTTCCCTGAATTAAAGTCGGCTTATCAAATCCTTGCTCTTTTATTGCTGATTCTAATTCCTTGCTTAATCCTAAATCTTCGAATAAATTCATTTTTTTATTTGCACTTACCTAGAAAAAGCGAAATGTTTGTTAAGACAAGTGCCCTCTCATCTACAGTAATGCTATACTATAGATTCTTTTGAGCTTATTTATAAATGTTTTGTTTTTATTATTTTTACAACCACCTTGTATGATTTCTAATCCATTGTGCAGCTTTTTAATTCCTTCGCCGATATTTTATATGGGTACCGAAAAGATTAAATATATATCAATAAATTGTCATATGTATGCCTTTAAAAAATTTAAGAAAAAAAGTTAATTAGTTTATAGAATATATGAAAACTTCTTGGCTGCATTCATCCTCAAAATGCTTTTCCAGATAAATCTTATCAAAATCATCCAGGGTTTTTTTATCAACTTCTTGCAATCCAAGATTTTTTACATAGATAAATTTAGAAGCATTGTGCTTATCAATAAATATAGTTAGGTTTTGTGTCCAAAAGCTGTAAGCATTAAGGTTTCCATAATATCCGTACCAGGGCCAATAGTTTGAGGCAATAACTTGGCCTTCTGGAACATTCTCTTTTATGTAGATTATTGAATCATGAATCGCTCCATACCTTTGACAAGCTGCGATTTCATTCATATTATTTAATTGCCTATTCGCTAAAACTAAAGAATTGAATACAACAAAGATTATCAATATTGCTATAACATACTTTTTAATTTTAATATATGTTTTGATTCTGAGCCTTAAATCAAGATAGCCTAGCCCGATAATTAAAGCTATAAATAAGAATGGAGAAAGCATTAATATGTATCTTGTCAGCTTAAGCCTTACAAAGAATAGATGGAAAACTAAGGTAATAAGAATTAAAGAAAACAAAAAATAATGCTTTAAGTCTTTTTTCTCTTTAAGGTTGAATATAAAATATAAATATGGGATTAAAAGAAATATTGAAAATCTTAATTCCAGATATATATCTTCCAAAAACAATAGAGGAGATTGCCATGCTGTATACTCGCCTATGACTGAGGCTTGGGCTAGCAAGCCCCATAATGGATTGCCATATATTAGATAATTATATATTAACCAGGGGCTTAAAATTAAGATATTTCCCATTGCATAAAAAACAATAATTTTTAATCTTGCCTTCATGTATTTTATTTTTTTCCCTTCAATCGACATTAAGAATAAAAAGCATATAATCAAAATTGAGAACAAAGCTGTAGAGTATCTCATTAAAAAAGATAGAGATGTAAATATTCCTGATAAAAAAATCTGATAACGCTTTCTTTCATCCAAAAATTTCAGGAAGAAAAAAACAGAAAAGAGCATGAAGCACAATGAGGGTATGTCTGTATAGATTCTAAAGCTCCAAAATATGAATGTTGGGGATAAAGCAAGCAGAAATACTGATAAAAAAACATAATGCTCTTCTTTTATAAAAAGTTTTGAAACCAAGTAAAAAGCATATAGAGTTAAAGCTGAGAAAAGGACCATCAAAATTTGAGCTGATAAAATAGATTCATTAAGTGCAAACCAAGTAATAGCAATGAAATAACTGAGCAGGGGAAACCTAAAATCCTCAGTAAAATGTGAATGTGA
>PXDW01000108.1 GCA_003564925.1 Candidatus Woesearchaeota archaeon
TTATAAGAACATCTCCTATAACACAATTCTCTAGATCCATACCCATAACAATTTTTCTTGCTTTTTTCATATATTCTGTATCTATAGTTATGGTCTTCTTAGAATTGGGCATATATATTATAGCACCATTTTCTGCAACAACAGCCCTCCATATCTTGAATCTATCACACAAATTTTTTACATAATTTATATTCCTTCCAGTAGCAAGAAATATATCTATATCATAATCTTTTAAAGAACCAAGTTCTTTGAAAAGCTCTTCGTCATAATCATTTGAGTCAAATTCAGGTTTTCCAGGCTCATCTGTCAATGTTCTGTCTAAATCAGTTATTATGCCTCTTATTTCAGAAACATCAAGATATTCAATTTTATGAAATTCATCCTTCTGTTTTATGATATCATTATAAAGAATTAAATGTTTTTCGATACCTATATCCATTTTAAAGTATTTGTCCACCCTTTCTAATGACTTAAGAGCCATTTTTTCTCTTAAGTTTTCATCTTTTAATATTTTTATTATGGATTTTGCAGTTGCATCGAAATCTCCTGTTTCGACCAAATAACCATTCTCGCCATGTTTTACTTGAATAGGTATGCCACCGACATTTGTTCCTATAATGGGGTTGCCGCAAGCCATACCTTCTGTAACAGATAATCCAAAACCCTCATTTTTTGAGCATAATGCTACAACATCCGCGCTGTTATATATCTTGGGAATTTCAAGATAATCGATATTTCCTGTAAAAATAATACTTTTTTCTAGCTCAAGCTTTTTAATCAGATTTTTTACATTATTTACAAAAGATTGCCTATCTTTGGAAATCTTGTTACTCATTGACTCTCCTCCCACAAAAACAAGTTTTGCATTGGGAACTTCCTTAAGAATTTTGGGCATTGCTTTAATTAGCTGTTCATGACCCGATTTAGGGTCAATTCTTTGAACACAAAGAATCATTTTGCAATCTGGAGGTATATTATATTTTTTTCTTTCTTTCTTTTTATCAATATCAAGAACCTTAAATTGTTCGGTATTCGCTATCGGGTGTATAAGGACTGCTTTTTCTTCAGGTAAACCTAATTTAACAGCAGCATCTATATACTCTTTTGAAGAAAAAACAATCTTATCGTATTCAATCATGTTTTTTATCAGAAAATCAGATAATGGTTTTGACATATTTTCAATAAATGGTATGTGCCATGTCAAAATTAAAGGAGTTCCTCTTGGAACATATCTGTACGCAAATAAAAGCTGAAAATCATGTATATGAACTATATCTGCCGGATTTTCCTCAAGAAGATCTTTTAATTGTTCTCCAAAATACTCGTTTACTTTGTTAAATTCCTCATATCCTGGCATGTCATGATGGTTTTTTGTAAACTCTTTTTTGTTGTAATGAGATTCTTTATAAACAACCTCTTTAAATTTGCTATAACCTTTCATTATATCTTTGTTTATTGGATCTCTTGGAACTCTATGTATCTCTATACCTTTTATTTCATCATGATGAACTTCTCCAGAAGGACGTAGGTGAACCTCTACAACTTCATTTCCGTTTTTTAGCATCTCTTTGGCCAGATTCAAGAGATAAGTTGGTACCCCTCCAATATGGGGATAAAAAGACTGGCTCGCATAGTAAATTTTCATAAGCCAACCACTATAAAGAATTTAGGGTAGTATATAAAACTTACCCATCGTTGTCAATCAATAATTTCATTAGTTAAACAAAAGTTTTAAATAAAAGTTATCACCAACCTTGTTTATGGGAGTAATAAAAAATCCAAAAGATATTTATAAAAAGAAAATAGACTGCGAATATTATTCTAATTTATCTAAACTGGCTAAAAAAATTGGTATGAATATCTCTACATTTAATGGAACAAGAGATTATAATCCTGACTCCAAAATATTGGTAAAGGAATTAAAAGAAATTAAAAAGGCAGGTTATGAACTGGCTAAAGGGATAGTTTCAGAGAATAAAATAGAAGGAAAGCAAAGCCTAGAAGAAGAATTACATAATATTAAGAGCAATGATGAAATTAAGTCGCTATTATCGAGTATAGGTATAAATTACAAACCTACTAAAAAAAATCTTGAAACATATCTTAATATAAATAATTCAGAAAGGTTTAGTCCTAAAACAAAAAATTATCAAACAAAAGTTTCAAAAGATATTGATACATTGGATATAATAAATTCAGGTTATTTTATTTTTTTAAAGGGAATAGAAGAATATTTGAATGGAAAAGATTTCAAAAGAAAAGACAGGGAACCAACATTACAAAAATATTCTACACCTTGGTAAATTTTTAAATTCTAAAATAATATAAATACAAGCTATTTCTTTTTTTATATGAAAACAGTTTCTATACTTGGAGCAGGCCCAATAGGAAATTATCTTGCTTTTCTGCTTTCAAAAAATTTCAAAGTTGAAGTTTATGAAGAGCATAAAGAGATAGGGGAACCTGTGCAATGCGCAGGAATAGTTACAAATGAGTTTTGCAAGATAATAAAGCCCAACAAAGAGTTTTTAATAAATAAAACTGATAAAGCCAGGGTTTTTGCTCCAAATGGTTCTTTTTTAGAAATAAAGGTAAAGCCAAATTATATCATAGACAGGGCTAAATTCGATTATTACCTTTACAAAAAAGCAAAAAAATGTGGTGTTAAATATCACTTAGGGAAAAAATTAACAGAAAAAGAAATCAAAAGCTTGAAATCTGATTATATAATAGGAGCGGATGGTCCTTTATCCAAAACCGCTTCTGTATTCGGCTTTAAAAAAAATAAGGTATATCAAGCTATACAGGCAAGGATTAAACTGAAAAATGACAACGCATTTGAATTTTATCCTCATATAAAAGATTTTGCTTGGGTTGTACCTGAAAATAAAGATATTGTAAGAGTGGGTGTTGCTGCAAGAAAAAATGCTAAAGAATCATTTAAAATGTTTATAAAAAAATTTAATGGAAAAATGATAGATATGCAGTCTGGATTAATACCCATATATGAAGCAAAATCTTTTAAAAAAAAAAATATTTTTTTGGTTGGAGATGCTGCTGCCCAAGTAAAGGCAACAACAGGTGGGGGGATTATTCCAGGACTAAAAGCAGCGAAAAAATTAGCTTATTCGCTGGAAAAAAAAATAAATTATGATGTTGTTTCTTTAGGCATAAAAAAAGATTTGTATGTGCACTTATTGATTAGAAGAATGCTCAATCATTTCTCAGATGAAGATTGGAACGATATAATAAGGGTATGTTGTAAAGAAAAAATAAAAAAAATACTTTATGAGGATAGAGAAGATGCAGGAAGAATAATTTCTAAAATTCTTTTTGTAGAGCCAACCTTATTAAAGTTCTTGAAGCATTCAAACAAAATATTTATAAAGTAATAGAATTTCAAAACAACTAACTGGGTGGTTGATTAATGGCTTCAAAGAATAAAAAAGATGAACTCTCTTTTGATTTTGGGAAAATAAAAAAATTCTTTAAATCAAAAGAGAACAAAAAAAGCAAGAATGAAGAAAAAGCAGATGAAGGAGATTTTAGCTTTGATTTAAAGTCTGCCGGAGATTTTTTAAAAAAATATAAATTCATAATAGTGCCTATTATTTTAATAATAATCTGTATGGGTTTTGGTGTCCATTATAGGATGTACACAGCTAGGCTTCCGATTACAGATGAATGGGCAGCAAACACAGTTCATAATTTCTATAGATCACAGATAGCAGATGAAATAAACAGGCAATACCCTAATCTTCCCCAAGAAAATAAGGATGTTTTAATTAACAGGCAGTTTCAGGAATATTTAAGCCAGAACAAAGATATTATTGAAGCGCAGATAAGGGAAACCTCCGAACATTTTAAAAGCCAATTCCAGGATGATGATGGAAGGACATATTTGGTTGCTATTGATCCTTATTTTTACTACAGGGGAACGAGGAACCTTCTTGAAACAGGAATGGTCGCAGACGAATTAAAAAATGACTCAATACCTTGGGACAATAAGATGGTTGCTCCAATAGGTGTTCCAGCAGACACAGAGTTTCATCATTATTTTTCTCTTTACACATATAAAATTTTTAGATTATTTAATAGGGACATTTCTTTGATGGGTGCTTTATTCTATACTTCAATAATAATGTCTGCATTATGCGTCATACCTGCCTTTTTCATAGCTAAAAAAATAGCTGGAAATGTTGGAGGTTTTTTTGCAGCATTCATTCTTGCTATCCATCCTGTTTTTTTAAATAGAACTATAGGTGGATTTAATGATACTGATGCATACACTATCTTCTTTCCCCTAATGGCAATGTGGATTTTTTTAGAGGCATTTGAAGCAAAAGACCTTAAGAAGAAATTAATTTTGGGAGCTTTTGCAGGACTTATCATAGGCATATTCAGCACTGCATGGGGTGGATGGTGGTACATTTTCAACTTTATTTTAGCAACTATTGCAGCATACATTTTTTATTATCTGATATTGCACAGGAAAGATATAAAAAACTTAAAAACATATTTTTTAAAAGACCAGATTAAAAATCCCATATTGCTCTTGGCAACATTTTTTATTTCATCAGCCGCATTTGTAACTTTACTTAAAGGTTCATTTCAGTCATTTCTTGCTTTCTTCTGGAATGTTTTTAGTGTTATTAGAATGAAAGATGCTGTGCAAACAGGTCTTTGGCCCAATGTTTATACAACTGTTGCAGAACTAAATCCTGCTTCTGTTGTTCAAGTTATAAGAAATATGGGCGGGAATTTATTATTCTTTATTGCTCTTATAGGTCTTATAATGACTATAACAAGTGAAAAAAGAAAGAATTTAGGAATTGCTCTTGGATCAATAGGATGGTATGCTTTTGTAATAATGATACATACATCAATAACAAATCTTTTTGTTTTTCTTAGCTTGCTATTATTGCCAATAATTATCATTATTGGCTATTCTCTTTATAAAAAAATAGAAGATGTTGACATAAAATATGCTTTGCTTCTTATAATATGGTTTGTTGCCACTATCTATGCGTCCACATTGGGAGTAAGGTTTGTTTTGCTTCTTGTTCCTGCTTTTTCAGTAGCCTTCGGAGTAGGCATTGGGAAAATTTATGATGTTGTAAGTAGCTGGGCATCAGACTCATTAAGTCTGGATAAAATATTAGTTAGAACTGTTGTTTTATTGCTATTATTGATATTGTTAATAA
>PXDW01000073.1 GCA_003564925.1 Candidatus Woesearchaeota archaeon
AAACAAGAGCTTGCTTTTTTTTATTTAGGGTGTCAAAAACAATGTTAGTTACATCATCAGAAAATTCCTGCTTAATCTTTTCTTTCATGTTCAAAAAGAAGTACGTCTTATTTATATAGTTTAAGTAATGATGTCCAGTGCAAAAATATTGAAAATCTTACAATATTGCCAGATAATTGTGAATGGGCCCGCGGAGACTTTCAAAATCAAGTTTGAGCCTTGTTTATTTGAACTCCGGACCTCACGATTTCAAACAAAGTTATCAGTCGTGCGCACCAGCCAGACTATGCTACGGGCCCATAGCAAGAAAAAACTAGAATTATTTTATAAAGCTTTCTAAATTTTTTCAATTCTAATAAAATCAGATTTGAAATTTCCAAGTTTTTCTATCCCTTCTGTTATCTTTCCAAAAACATTAACAGCAGAAGCCGGCCTTATTTCTTCCCCTTTTGAAGCAGGCGTTTTTCCCCAGAATATACAGAAGCAATTCCCGGAAGGCCAATACCCCAAATCGCCTTTCTTTACAATTTCTTTTGCAGAGCTGTCTAGCTCCAATGATAAAGGTATCTCAAAATATATCTCTTCACCCCACTGATTGAATCTAGATTCAAAAGGAAGAATCCCATATATCTCTTTTGCAGTAACATTGTCAAGCAATTCAGCAATCATTTCCTTATTTTCAATAACTATTTTAACTTTCATCTTATAAAATTTATAATTTTTTATATCTCCCTCAGATATCCCCAACTGTGAAGCTTATCACTGTCTTCATACCACCTATCACCTATGTCTTTTCTGTAATACATATTAGGCATCATTATATTCTTAATTCTACTATAAGCCTGATATTGGGCTTGTTTCATAGTTTGTCCGCATCCGCATACAATAAGAACAACACCTGATGTTCCAGTTATAAGCCACTCCCCATTTACCAATTTTACATCCTCTATATGAACTCCGTCATAAATCTGTTTTTTAAAATAAATAATTGAGTCCTTTGATTTAACTTCAAATGTTTCTTTGTCTGTATAAGGGAAAGGCGGCACAACAACCCTTACTCCTATCTGAAAACCGCTTTTTACTTTTAGCTTTGGCTTATTTCCTTTTGCAAGCTCATAAAAAAAATCTCCGATTTTCATCAGCATTGCT
The DNA here is from genome assembly GCA_003564925.1 of Candidatus Woesearchaeota archaeon. GTDB lineage: Archaea > Nanobdellota > Nanobdellia > Woesearchaeales > PXDW01 > PXDW01. The sequence continues at coordinate 1,150 of PXDW01000073.1, forward strand.
TCATGTTGTATATTAATAGTGGGATACCCAAAACGGGAAGTCCACTCTAATGGATATATTCCATTATTATTTACTATGCAATTTATATCAATATACCCTATATAGCCCTCTTCAGCCAGCTTAGGCTCCATCTTCTTCAAAGTGTTGTTGAATATCTTGTTGGGTCCGCTCCAGAACATTGAAGTTCCCATCTCTCCGGTAGAAGGCCCTAAATTTCCAGGAAACAGTTTTTTATGCTCAAAATTTACATTAATAGGATAAATAAATTCTTTACCATTGAAAAAAGCCCCGACAGCAACCTCTACACCATTTATCCTTTTTTGAAGCTGAAAAGAAGGAATTTTTTTTGCCCATGCTTTGTTGTAATCACCCAAAACTTGAATAACATCTTTTCCGTCATCTTCTTCTCCGACAAAAAGCAAGCCTTTAAGGTTTTGAGCTTCTCCGCTTGGCTTAATAACATATCTTCCAGGATTTTCTTTTACAAATTTCATAGCGTCATCAAAAGAAGTAAAATTTTGATAGGGTATTATATTAATACCATGCAATCTTAATTCCTCTTGCCCGAAAGCCCTGTCGTCCTCAAGCATATCTGTATATGGTGTTCCTCCAATAACTAATTTTCCTTGTTCTCTAAGAGTTTTGGCTTTTGTTCCTTGCCCAAGAACATCGTCAAAAATAATTATATCTGCCCAGTTAACCTCATTCTCCCATTTGTCTATTTTAGGTACAAAGCCGTCTGTTACTTCTTTCTCTTCCTTGGATTCTATATAATATTTTACATTATGCCCTTCTTTTAAAACCTGCCACGCTATGTCGCCGATTAAACCATCAAGAGATACAAAAAGAAAATTTTTTGGCTCAACAATTTTATTATTGTTATTCATGTTTTAACCACATAAGAAATCTTTTATTGGTTTATATTTATTTTGTTTTTAAAAACGCCTCGGGGCAGACTCGAACTGCCGACCTTGTGGTGCCTGCTCAACAAAGTAACAGCTTCGTGGTTCTTATTAGAATTCACACGCTCTACCTGCTAAGCTACCGAGGCTTAAATTTCTATATATAGCAGAGAGATTTTAAATAGTTTATAAAGATTTCTAATTTTTTACCTCTTTGAATCGTTTTAAGTTTTTAGAATTTTTTGTAATAATATTTTTCTTCCAAAGCTCAAAATTTTTAAAACCCAGAATATTTATTTTTTATATTTCTTTCCTGTTCTAGACAAACATCCATCACCAAACATAATTCCTAATAATTCTGAAAAATAGCTTTATTTTTTTGAATCATTTTATATCAAATTACAAAATCATCTTTGATAAAATGACTAAATATAGATATAAAAATCTTTTTCAAGGATGTCTAGTGGTTCATCCTGGTTTCTTAGTATTAATTTATAAAACTTTTTGAATTTTTTACAAATAACAGCAACATTTATAAATAGGCAGTTTTTTCTCACATATACCAATGATTAATGATGGCGCGAGCCTGAGAGAGGTAATCCAATTATTCTCTCTGACAATACTATACCAATAAAGGTGATAAAAAATGGCAGATGAAAACACTGAAAAAGCTTTTGAGGCGATAGAGGTCGCTAAAAGCTCAGGGAAGTTAAGAAAAGGAGCTAATGAAGTTACAAAAGTTATAGAAAAAGGCAAAGCAAAATTGGTTGTTATAGCTGAAGACACAAACCCTAAAGAAATAATAATGCATATACCTTTGCTTTGCGAAGAAAAGAAGATTCCTTTTATTAAAGTAAGCAAAAAAGAAGAGCTTGGAGCTGCAGCGGGCCTGCCTTTAGGAACAAGCGCAGTTGCTGTAATTGAGGAAGGCGATGCAAAAAAACTAATCAAGGAATTAGGCTCAAAACCTAAAGAGTGATTATGATGGCGGAAGAAGCAAAACAAAAAACTGAAAAAAGAAATAATAATGAAACTGAATCTAAACAGGCTAATGATTCGCCAAGAAAAGAAAGGTATAACAAAGGCGGAAAAGGAAAGGAGGATAAAAAAAGCGGAGTAAGATTTTCACACGCTTTTCCAGCTAAAGTGGAGGAAGTTATAGGCAGAACAGGAACAAGAGGAGAAGCCACTCAAGTTAGGTGCAAAGTTATGGAAGGAAGAGACTCTAATAAAATTTTAAGAAGAAATGTTCGAGGTCCTGTTCAAAAAGGCGATATTTTGATGCTTCGAGAGACAGAAATCGAAGCAAGACCATTAAATAGAGGCGGAAGAGGAGTTTAAAATGGCAAGATGCAGTTTTTGCAAGGAAATAATAAATAAGGGAACTGGAAAAATTTTTGTTAAGACAGATGCAAAAATTTTAAATTTTTGCTCAACAAAATGCGAAAGAAATATGCTTAAGTTAAAAAGGAAGCCGAGGGATGTTAGATGGACTCAAGAATTCCAATCTATAAAAAAGGAGGGTAAAAAATGATAGAAAAAAGCCTTGTATTATTAAAGCCTGATGCTGTCCAAAGGTGTATAATGGGAAAGGTAATCACAAGATTTGAAGATGCAGGATTGAAAATAATTGGCATGAAAATGGTCTGGGTAGATGAAGTTTTTTCAAAGAAACATTACAAGGCCCATGTTGATAAGCCATTTTATAATGGGTTGGAGAAGTTTATATTATCCGGACCTGTTGTTGCAATGGCTGTTGAAGGAATAAGTGCAGTCGAAACAGTAAGAAAGATAGTGGGGGGCACAGAGCCAAAATCCGCACAGCCCGGAACAATAAGAGGGGATTTTGCGCATCATTCATATCATTATACAGATGCAAGAGGAGTTCCAATAAGAAATCTTATTCATGCATCAGGCAATAAAAAAGAAGCCGATGAAGAGATTAAACTTTGGTTCAAAAAAAATGAGATGCATACCTATAATACAGTCCATGACTCTCATGTTTTGTGATAAAATCAAACACAATCAATAAACTATACCTGATTAACAGATTGGATAATAAAAGATTTCAGACAAATAAAATAAATACAAAACAATATAATTTTTCAAGACAATAGGTGATAAGATGGGAGAAAAGATGGTTGGTAAGGTAATAAGGATTATGAAAAATCCTGAACAGATTAGAAATATTGCTATTTGTGCTCATATAGATCATGGAAAAACAACATTATCCGATAATTTGGTTGCTGGAGCAGGAATGATGTCTGAAGAACTTGCAGGAAAGCAGCTTGTTATGGATTTTCATGAAGATGAGCAGTCAAGAGGAATAACGATAGATACAGCTGCTGTTTCTATGGTGCATTCATTAGAAGGAAAGGAGTATCTAATCAATCTTTTGGATACTCCAGGTCACGTTGATTTTGGCGGGGATGTTACAAGGGCCATGAGAGCTGTTGATGGGGCAGTAGTCCTTAGCTGCGCAGTCGAAGGGATTATGCCACAGACTGAAACAGTTTTAAGACAGGCTCTAAAAGAAAAGGTAAAACCTATATTGTTTATTAATAAAGTTGATCGACTTATAAAAGAGCTGCAATTAACTCCGGAGGAGATGCAGAATAGGTTTGTTAAGGTAATTAATAGTGTTAATAAATTCATAAAAAGCATAGCTCCTGAAGAGTATGAAAAAAAACATTGGCAGGTTAAAGTCGATGATGGCTCTGTCTGTTTTGGATCAGCTTTCCATAACTGGGCTCTTTCAATAAATTATATGAAAAAAAAAGGCATAAGCTTTAAGGACATAATTGACGCTTATAATAATGATACATGGAAAGAGCTTGGAAAAAAAGCCCCTTTGCATGAAGTTTTGCTTAATGCTGTAATTAGGCACCATCCCAATCCAGTTCAGGCTCAAAGTTATAGAATTCCAAAAATATGGCATGGAGATCTGGAAACCCCTCTAGGAAAATCATTATTAAAATGTGATCCTAAAGGACCTCTAGCTTTTGTAGCTACAAAGGTTGTTGTTGATCCTCAGGCAGGAGAAATAGTTGCAGGAAGGTTGTTTTCCGGAACAATGAAAAAAAGTATGGATGTTCATCTTAATATAGGAAAAGCGGATTCAAGAGTTCAGCAGGTTTACATATATAA
>PXDW01000116.1 GCA_003564925.1 Candidatus Woesearchaeota archaeon
CAATTTTCATAGAAAAAAGTATGAGCACTTGATTTATATGTTTTACTGTAAAAGATTTATATATAACAAAATATTCTGGCAAGAAATGAACAAAAAATATGATGTTTGCGGAATCGGAACCCCTATGATAGACATAATTATAAATTCCGAGGATTGCAATCTTGATGAATTAAAAATAAGCAAAGGAGTTACATGCCTAATTGATGAGAAAAAATCAAGTTTTCTTATGGATTATTTTAAAGATCGAAAATCTAAAATGTCTTCTGGGGGGGATTGTCCAAATACTATGATAAACATAGCAAGTTTAGGAGGAAAAGTTGTTTACTCAGGAAATATAGGGATGGATGAGCATGGAAAAATATTTGAGAGTGAATTAAGAAAAAAAGGAGTTATATGCGACCTGAGCAAAAATAGAGGGGAAACAAGCAAATGCATTATTTTAGTTACTCCGGACAGTGAAAGAAGCATGAACCTTCTTTTGAGCAAATGTGAAAATAATAGGTTTAAGATTAACAAGAACTATATTATAAAAAGCAAATACCTATATGTTACAGGACATATGTTTGATCATAAGCATCAGATAGATGCTGTTTTGATGAGCATGAAAATTGCAAGAAAAAACAATGTAAGGGTTGCTTTTGACTTGGGGGATCCTAACTCAGTAAATAGTAATAAAAGATTATTTTACAAAATAATAAAAAGATATGTGAATGTTCTTTTTGCAAATGAAGAAGAGGCAAAGATTTTTGCGAATGAACCCAGTTATTTTAAATCTTTAAAAAAAATATCGAAATTAGTTGATGTTGCTGTTGTTAAGCTGGGAAGCAAAGGCTCTATAATGAAATACAAGAACAAGATAATAAGAATAAGCCCTTTTAAGGCCGAAGCAGTTGACTCTACAGGGGCAGGAGACATGTATGCAGCAGGATTTCTTTACGGGCTTTGCAGAAAATACAGCCTTGAAAAAAGCGGAAAGATAGCTTCCTACGTATCATCAAAGGTTGTAGAGGAATACGGAGCAAGAGTTGATATATCAATTGATGACGTACAAAAGATTTTATAGTTATCCAATATATATTGTTTTATTGTTATTTTGCAGAATAAAAAATGATTTAAAGTAATTAACTGATATTATATTGTAGATGACGGTGGATACAGAAATTAAGATTGAAAAAATATTACAACCGGAACCTGATTATTTTTTTAAAAAGGCTGTAAATTCTACTTATGATTTTTTAATGTCTAATGTTAATGTTGCCTCAACAAAAAAAGATCTGCTTTTGATGCAAAGTGTTCAGGGAAGAGCAATACAAGGATATTGGGACTCAAAATTCATGGAAAAAAAAGACTTAATATATTATTATCCGAATACAACTTTAGAGGATATCTTTATAGCTTTAGATAAAGAGCCTATAGAGATACAAAAGGAAAGGCAGGTAATAATAAATGACATAAAAAAGTATATAAACTGTATTTTTGAATACCTAAAAGACAAGTCCAACGGAAGCTCCAATCCAAAAAACCATTGTATAACTCTTTACAACCAAAATTATGAACCTCTTGGAGGGATAGAATTCTTCAAAGGAACCCTTATAAGCAATCCTTTAAATATATTGATGGGAGCATATTTAGGAGGCTGTATGGATTCAGATGAATGGAGGGAAAAAACAGAGAAAGAATTTGATATAAAAATGCATAAAGGAATTACAAGAGCTGTCCATATTGAAAATCTGAAAAAGACTGGAATGACTTTGGAAGATTTGTCAAAACTAGAATCTCAAAAAACAATAGAAGAGTTGATAAAAAAAAGAGTTATAAGTGAAAAAGACAATGAAAGCTATGAGAATGGATATAGCTGTGGTTATATCCAGACTAATTCAGGGTATGGAATAAGCGATGATGCTGCTTTTATAGGGGTTGCCTTAAATCATGGGATTGAAGCTGCATATGGTCTTCTTCTTCTGGATGCTATAGACACCTGGGACAAATCAACACCGAAGATATGTAAAGGAGGGCAGGATGAAAAGATTGGTATTGCTATAAAAGACAGGTATGAAGGAATTTTTGGAAGGGGCAGATTCCCAATAAGTGATGACGAAGTAAAAAATATGATTTATCTTGCTGCAAAAGATGACAGAAATTTTGAGTATTATCCCTCATGTTCTCAAAGAAGGTTTGTTCAGGTTGATAATCATATTGGATTACATGCCATACAAAGCCATGTTGCGTTTGTAAGGCATATAAGGGAAGGGACAAATATTCCCCCAAAAATAAAGATTGCGTTCAAGCAGGTACCTACAGATAAATTCTACTCTGCATTCAAAGAAAAATACAAAAAGCTATGTGGAATGGGAAGATTAAGCACTATTTATGACTTGCCAAATGGAAACGGAAATGGAAGTAATTAGCAATCAATTCATCAACTCACAGAAGAATTTAATAATAAACTCAAGATTAAAAAAACAGTCTTTATTTATTGAACTTACAAATATCTACAATACAAAAAACAAAAAAGAAAAAAACAGTCAGCTTTATGACCTAAAAAAATTTGGAGATAGCATTAAAAATAAGGAAATTCTGATCGGCTTAGGATTCATATACGGCAATATTAAGATCTTAGAAAAAAATTATATCGACTTCTTGTTCAAGATAATATATAAAGAAAAACCATTAAGGCATGTTTTAGATGATCTTAACAGCTCTATGCCTATACTCAAAAAGAACGAGCCCTTAAAAAGACATCATGACAGGCTTTATTTTGATCAACAATCGGTATTGGAAGGTATAATACATATCAATAAACAAGGGGATGAGAGTTTGGTAAATTTACTGGATCCAAGATATGAATTTAAAAAAGACCTGTTTAAAAAACTATCCAGATATATAAACAATATAAGAAAAGACTGCAGTATCTATTCAATTGGCCATAAGAACATATTAAGCAATATTGATATAATAAGAGGGGTAACTTTAGAAGATTATATTTTCAAAATATTCAACGAAGACTTAAATAATGACACATATACTTACAAAAGGCATGGTTATAATACTTGTAAAATAGCCAATAATTTCAATTCTACAAGGGAAATTGATATAATAGTGACAGGGAATAATATAATGCCTCTTTTAAAAAAAGTTTCAGAAAGTGGAATTACAGATTTTTACCCTAAAGAATTTTATGAGAGATTCACTTCTTAACAGCTCTTTCGCTTATGATTGCAGAATTTCCGTTTGGATCATCTATAGAAATAATTATTGACTCCTGCCCCCACTTAATTTTCTGGATCTTTTTAAGCAAGTTTTTTGCTTTTTTCTGCTCAGTTTTGTCCTCGGCATTGTCCTTGGCCATTTCTATAGCATGCTTTGCTCTGTTTAATAATCCCTCTATATTAGTAACATAGCCCTGAGAAGCTGGCCCAGGCTCTATTGTCAATATTCTTGGAATCTTAACTGTTGCTGTGCTTGATTTAACAACCCTTATTTTCATATCTTCTTCGGAGTTTATCTCAAGAGACAACTTACAAGGCTCTTTTTTCTCAGCAGACTCAACATCAGCCATATGGTATTTACAATTAGAGCATGTCATACTAAATATATAGACTTTTCCGAAATAAGGAATTTCACGCTCTTCCTCGCTTAAGGAAAGAGATTTCTGTTTGCACATTGGACATTCCTGTTTTTCCAATTTTTCTTCAGCCATATAATTACCTCTAATTTAATCCTCAAATAAGTACATAAGAATTTACTCTTCTCTTACTGATTTACTTTGCTCTGTCCTGTATATCTCTGCAAAGCTTGGTGTAACAACTATATAATCATCCCCGAATCCTGCAATATCGCCTTCAATTGCATCACAGGTTTTCTTTAATTTATTGATTGACCTTTTAAGCTCAACCAAATCCTTATCTTTTAATGGTTTTATATTGATTAAAGCAATAGTTTGTCCATCTCTCAAAGAATCAAGTATTGGCTTGATATCAGAGAAATCATCAATTACAAAAGGCCTCACTATTATTTTTGATGATCTGTCAAAATTTGATTCTGTATCCAATTCGAGATACTCTTCGTCATCATCTTCCTCTTCGGCCTTAAATTTTTTCGTAAAGTCTGAGATAAATCTCTTCATTATGTTCCCTCCACAATGTTATGATATTAATTAGTATACTTGTTTATTAAGTTTTCGGTTTTTAAAACTTAATTGACTACCTTATAATAATATAGGAATAGATAGATAAGTATAAAAATTTTTTGATAATCAATAGTTTATAAGAATTTCCACGTTCTTCCCGAATATGTTTTTCAAGTCTTCAAATATTCTTTCTTTGATAAAAACCTTTGGAGGTATCTCAACCTTTATAAGCTCTTTCTCAAGCTCTTCCATTGTGGAGCTGGTTATATTCCTAAGGCCGCCGCTTTCATCAATATCTGCTTTATTTATTGATTTTTCATCAGCATCTATGTCATGGATAATAAAAGCCTTGTTTCCCAGAAGTATAACATCCCCAAATTTCTTTCCGTACTTCACCCTTATTTTTGTTTTTTCCAAGTCCCTTCCTCTTTTTCTCTGTATGTGTTCTATAAGGAATTTCATTATTTCGTTTCCAGCTTTACTGGCCTTTTGTAGTTCAGGTTTTGTAAGCTTTCCTTTGTCATAATCTTTTTTTGATTTTATTATTTCAGAAAGTATTCTTGCGTACTTGGCTGGAATCTTGCATCTCTGGATTAATTCATCCTTAAATATTTTCTCTATATTCTCGTCCTTGACCATTTCAACTCCCTCTAATCTGCAAACATCCCTTACAACATTTAATGTATTCTCATAGATATGAAGCATAGATTCTTTCTCTTTCATAGAGTCTATATCCTTGAAAAGTTTGTTTAATCTTTTAATGTAATCCCCAGCCTTTTTTAGTATATCGTCGAGCTCTTTTCCTGAGAGGTTTTTTATTTTTCCATGCTCTATATTTTTCCTTATGTCTATAACCTTCTCGAGAATCTTTACATATTCTTCCTCCAAAAGCTTTTCTTTTTTTACAAAAACCTGCCTAAGCTGCTCAGGGGTTTCTTTAGGTGTAGTGGGCGGTATTCCATAGAGCATCAAAGCTGCCTGACTTGGAGTTAATATTGCATAG
>PXDW01000069.1 GCA_003564925.1 Candidatus Woesearchaeota archaeon
AAGCAGAAAAAACAACAGTGTCATTGTCGAAGTCATAGCCAGTCAGGTTTACAACTAATGTCTCGTTCTGCAACATCGAATAGTTTTGTATAGGCCCTAAAAATGGGGGATGGTTTGTTGCATTTATCGTAAGAGTAAAGCCCGAAACAGTCGTATTCATGCCATCGGTTACATTTATTTGTATCTCGTGAGTTCCAACATGGTAATGCTGTGGAATAAAGCTAATCAGACCTGTTGTTAAATTAATATCAAACATATCTGAATTATCATAAAAATATATAGGATCATCTTCTCTGTCTGTAGCATTTATATTATACACGAAAAGAGTATTTTCAATAGCCTCTTGATCTTCCAAAGGAGGATCAAATCTTGGTGGATCATTAATAGCAATAATTTCCCACACAACTTTAATCCCAACGCCGCTTATGCCGCCATCATCAGAAGCCTGGAATATTATTGTATGATTTCCAACATCATCGTAGCTAGGCATCCATTCAAGAAAGCCAGTATTTTGGTTAAAGCTGTCAAAGTTGCATGTGGGGCATATGGCAATATATATCAAAGGGTCGTTATCAGGGTCTGTTGCTGTTATAAATGTTGAGAAATATGAGTTTTCATATAATGTTCTATTAATTGCATTTGGCCTGGAAGGAAGGGCATTTTCTATTATTAATTTGTCAGACCTTTTTATTGTAGATGTTGTATTGCTTATTATAACTGTACAGTTCCATGACTGACCTTTTCTAGTAAGTGTTTCTGAAAGGGTCTGAGGACTAGTGGCTCCAACTATCGTTGATATAAGGGTTGAGCCATTATACCAGGAAATATTTGTCTGGATAGCCCCTACTGATTCCCAACTGCATACTAACGGGGATACAGTTGTTGCGTTTGTTGGTGTTATAATAGGATCAGACGAGAAGCTTAAAGCATTTACTGCTGAAATAAAAGCAAGAACTATAAAAAGCATTACAATCATTATTTTTATTGCCTTTATTTTCATTTTTCCTTTAATTTTTCCTCTATAGCATGAATAATAAAATCTTTTAATGTAATCTCTTTCATAATACTGCTCAATTTAGCTTTTTTATGAATCTCGTCCGGTATTTCTATGTTAACATTTGCCATTTTATAACTTATTTATGTTTATTCAATTTTTCCTCTATAGCATGAATAATAAAATCTTTTAATGTAATCTCTTTCATAATACTGCTCAATTTAGCTTTTTTATGAATCTCGTCCGGTATTTCTATATTAATATTCACCATTTTATAACTTATTTAATTTAATTTATTTATATTACATATATTATTTAACTTAGTTATATAACTTATTTAATTAACTTAATATATTTAACTTATTAATTATTCGATAGAATACTATATAAAACTTTTGTTTTTTATAGAATTAATGCCTATTCTTTTATACACCTTACAGAATAATAAAAACCACAAGAGAGAAGCTCTCTTGAAATTCCAAAGTCATTATAATCTAATCTTCGCACAAATGAAGAATCATCAAAATCTTTATAATCTTCGCTCGATGTCCAAAAATATGCATTCTCGCCTGCATTATGCAGATTTATCTTTTCAGAACCATCTATAAAAGTTAACCATCCCATTCCTGCAGGCAAGGCAGAAAAACCTGAACTATCACATATTTCATAACATTCATTTGGATTTTTCCAGTAATCTTTTGATTTTAATTTTCCTCCGACTTCTCCTGAAGATCTCCACCATTCATTATTAGCATCTTCTATTTCCATTCCAAGTTGAATTTCAAGTATTTTCCATTCATTATCTGTGGGCAGTTTCCAGCCTTTTGGACATGAATTTAAAGCGCTTTCCCATGTATAATGGCACCCGTAAATATTATTTTTGTCAGAGCAGAAACTACCATCTGTTCTATAATTTAAGTTTTCTGCCATCCAACATTGATTACCTATTTGAATCACACCATATCTTTGCCCATCTCTGTTATCTATAAAATATTCTGGGCATTCTATATCGATTTTACTCTCTTCTATTTTTTCTTCAAGAACAAAGCTTAAAATAAAATCTTCATCACCTTTATCATTATTATCGTCTTCATCACTCTTATCACCATTCGAGTGGTGTTTTCTTGAACCAAAAAGATTAGAAATCTGTTCTTTAACAAATAATACAGGTCTTTCCTTAAAAGAAATTGTGTTTTTTTTTACACATCTTGCTGAAAGCCCTCCATAAAATGGTTGGATATATTGGCGTGTAATTCCTCTATATGAGCTATGGATCTCTCTTTTCCATATTCCGCCTTGATTATCTGGCAAAGACCAGAAATAAGCAGAATTTCCTTGACCAGAAAATATACCTAAAGTGTCTCTATAGCCTGCTGGAATAGCATTAAAACCAGAAAAACCAAAAACACTACTTTCCACAAGATTTCCTCTATTCCAATAAATCTTATTTCCTGCTAGTTTGCTTCCTTCATTTGTGCCTCTTATACCTTCTGTTTCCATATCATAAGGAAAATCATCATCACAACTTGGAGATGTACAAACAGAACGCTCAAGATCAATCCAATCTGCATGTGTTGGAAGGTACCAACCTTCAGGACATATGCTGGCAGAGTTGTTTATGGCATAAAAGTTGTACAAATATCCAAAATTTTCTATGATCTCATTTTCATTTATAAGCTCTGAAACCTCTTCTGGATCTTTTAACTCTTCAATACACTCAGAGCTTCCATTATCTGATTCTAAGCACGAACTATCTAAAACCATTTCTTCTGTTATGGGCGGAACAGAATAAGCACCTTGCCTTGTTTCTTCCCATTTTTTTTGTTCATTTATTCTTTGAATTTCTGTACCATCCTTGTACATTGTAGTTTTTAAGTTTTCTGCCATCCAACACAGATTTCCAATCTGAACTACTTCATATGTTTCTCCAAAATATTCTATTTCAGTTTCACAAACAGTAATTGTTCTATCCTTGAGCAAAAAGAAATAAATTATAAACAGAAAAATAAATAAAATTGCAATTTTTATAAAAAGATTTTTTTTATTTGCCATAAATCACCTGCAGCACCAACGCAAAGTTCCAGCTTGGTTTGAACAGCTTCGCAACCATGCATTTTTACATCCGCATTCATGAACATGGTGGCATGTACATAGAGGTGAACAATGATACCTTCCATCACGCGGGGTGCAGTGGGTACAAAGTACATCTGGATGCCATGTATCTGCAGTTCCCCACCATTGTGCACAACAGTCACCTCGCTGACACCGCCTGCAGTTAACCTGTGATCCTGTAAAAGACCATGAATTTCCATTATACCAATTTCCTTGTCTTGTTCTTGTTTGAGTTCCGGTTGACACACAACCAGATTCTGTCAATGATTGTCCGTTTGATATTATCCTATATCGTCTTACCGAACCTGGATAAGGAGAATCTACAGGTCCAACTGTAGCACAGCCTGATTGCGATCCGCCAATAAGGGTTGAGTAGCCTGACCCGCATGAACCTGTAGTTACATAGCAATGACCAGTGTATTGCGAATTTTCATTAGAGTATGAGCCAACCCCTTCAGAATTAATAGCAGCGATCCTATAATAATAATTAGTGTTTTGTGATAATCCGCTATCACTATATGTTGTGGCTGTGTTGCCTGTGTCCGCTACAATAGTAGACCAACTTCCCCCTCCTGTTCGCCTTTGTATCCTGTACCCTGTAATTTCACACCCTCCATCATCAACTGGTGCTGTCCAACTAATATCAAGCTCTGTTTCGGAATATATTGTTATTGTTGGCGTTCCTGGAGAAGATGGCTCAACACAACATTCTTCAAGGGTTATGTGTTCAGGATGATTTTCTATAAAACTTGACCACTCAAGAGATGTCCTAAGTGGTACAAATATATCAGGGTACCCTAAAGGATTTACTACTATCCAGCATACATCATGATAATCAATAAGAACCTCTTCACCAGCATTAACTCTGGCAGAGTCGGTCTCAACTTGCACTGAATAAGATGAAAAAACAATAAAATATATTATAAAAATTATTAACGCTTTTGGAATCTTAATCACATTATTTATTTTTTTAATTCTTATTTTTCCCATTTTACTTTTAAATCTTATCGGCAAGCAACCAATGCTTTTAATTTATTTCCTGCTGGACATGTTCTTTTAAATATCAATTTTTTCTATAATCACTCATTTATTCTGTTGGAATTTTGTATAAATCTTAAAGATATATACTTATATACCATATATAAAACTTTTGTTTTGTTAAAAAAATAAGAATTATCTTCTCGAAGAAAACCTTAATTCATTATACACTCTCTTTATTAATGGATAAACTCTGTCTTTTTCTTTTTCCGTAAGTTCATTATTGTAAGCATCTATGACTTTCATATAAAGCTTTGTGGCTTTATCAACATAATTATATTCAAGAAGCTTTTCTACATTGCCTATTGCAATATATATCTTATCTATAGGCAGCGAATCTTTAGGTATATGGTCAAAATGAATACTATCTTTTGGCTCATAGCTGCTTGTTAAATGAACTATTTCCCTCATTTCATTTATTAAAGAGTGGAGTTCTTTTCTCCTTATTTTGTATCCGCTGTATTCAACTTCTGTTGCTTTTTTAAAGAATGGAATCAATATATTTTCTAATATGGGATCAATTTTCTTTTTCTTTATCTCATTTATTATTTCTTCATATGTGAATTCATAGTCAAAATTAAGTATGTTTCTAAAGTATTCTCTGACGATTTTTGAAAATTCAATAGAAATGTCTTTTGTTGGCTTTTTTGATGAAAGCTCTTTCTTTAGCTTCAACAGCTTTTTTATTATGTTATCTGCAAAGCTTAAAGATATCAGCTCCTCTTCTTTTCTTCTTTGTTTTTTTGATTCTATATAAATCCCCGCTCTTGCGATAATTTTCTTAAAGAATTTATTTGTGAATTTATAAGTTATTAAGAATGTTGATAATGTCAATATAACTGCTATAGCTATCAGCGTAAAAAGCTTGCTTTCCTCTTCTTC
>PXDW01000022.1 GCA_003564925.1 Candidatus Woesearchaeota archaeon
AAATAGTACTTGCTTTCAATTTCAGGTCTTTTAGGAAAGGTGTATTCAATAGGGGACTAATGGTAAATCCTTATCTTTTTTATGCTTCTGTAATATCACTAATACTGACTTTTGTAATAATATATACTCCATTAAACAGGATATTCGAAACTGTTCATCTAGGAGTTTATGGATTTGTTGTGGCAATATTCTTTTCATTGCTCTTAACTATAATATTTGACGTATTAAAATATATTAATAAGAAAAGGAAATTTATCGATCTTGATCATATATAGATATCCATATTAAAAACTTCGTAAAAAAGTTTATAAACTAAAAAAGCCGGCAATACGAAAGCTTTCAAAACTCCTAAAACTCCAGCTCAAAAGCTTGTTGCAATAGATAAAATATTTCACCCTAAGATAAAATATATTTTTAAGTATATAAATATTTTAAATATTGCGTAAGAAATTTTCCAGAATTTAAGCAATTCAAAATCGAATACATTATTTTTACTTTTGCTCGCTTTGCTCAAGTTTTGGATGTTCCTGACCCATCTTTTTTCTTTGCTTTATATTTTCAATATGGGCTGTTTTTTCCTTTAAAAAATTATTAAGAATCAATTCGATATTTTCAATCATACTAGAGAAATGTTTTCCACCCAGGAAATGCGGCATTATTACATAAGTCGCGCCATGTTCATAAAGCTCTAAAGCTTCATCTATGTGGTGTGATACAACAGAGATTATCGCATCTTTATTAGACTTCTTGACTTTGTTTATTATTAATAAGTTAGTTTCTTTTATCGGTATTGTCGAGATGACCATTTTTGTCTTGCAGAAATTTATATCATTCAAAAGCTCTACGTCATTTGCATCGCCATACTTGCAGTCAAATTTCTTTCTTATCAGACTGCTGATAATTTCAGGATCATGGTCAATAATCAAAAATTTCTTTTTAAGCTTTTTAAGGGATTCAACAATATCAAAGCCTATTCTATTATATCCAAAAAGAATTATATCATAGCTTTCATCTAATTGGCAATGCCCCTCATCAACCTTTTTTCCTTTTCTTTCAAATATCAAAAGGTATTTTGATATTACAGGATATATCTTATGTGAGTATAATATCATATATGTGGAGCCTGCAAAAGTGATCAATCCAACTGCAGTAACAAGAGATAAAGTTTCCCTTGTAACATGCCCTAATGAAAGCCCCATCCCAACAACAATCAAAGAAAATTCGCTTATCTGAGCAACAGTAAGACCAGCCATAAATCCGTTTCTTTTACTGTACCCAAACAAACCCATTAATATCATTACAATTATAGGATTTCCAATTAATACAAAGAATGACAATATAAGTATCAATCCCATATTTTGAAGTATATTTGAGAAAATCATTTGAGAGCCGAGCATTATAAAGAATAGAACTATGAAAAAGTCTCTTATGGGCTTCATCTTGCAGCTTATTTCAAAATGATAAGGAGATATAGATAATGCTATTCCTGCAAGCAAAGCCCCAACCTCAATTGAGAAATTTAGGTAATGGAAAACAGAGGCAACAGCAAAACACCATCCAAGAGAGAATAACAGCAGGAATTCCTGAGATCTGGCAATTTTTTTTGTTAAAGTCGGCAAAACAAAGATTGTTATTAAAAAAAGCAATATCATTCCAATCAGACCCATGACAACAGTTTCTAAAGCGAGTGTTGTCAGGCTAGTTCCTTCATTGCTTAGAGATGATACAACTAATAATATCAGTATAGCAACAAAATCCTGAACAATAAGAAATCCTATCGATATTTTTCCATAAAGGCTTTCAAGGTCTTTTTTGTCTGACAACAATTTCATTATAACAATAGTGCTGCTGAATGCAAGCGCAATTGCTATATATGCCGAAACAATAGTTGAAAATCCAAGCAATTTTGCTATTAAAAAGCCTATTGATGTTGTAAAAATAACCTGGCCAAGTCCTGTGATAAGTGAAATTTTTCCGACATCTTTTATAACTTTTGGGTTTAGGTTTATTCCAACAAAGAAAAGAAGCAAAGCAACCCCTATTTGTGAAAAGGCAGTAAGGGTTTCTGTAGAAGTTATTATATTTAAAAAAACAGGACCGACAACAATTCCACTTAATATATATCCTATAAGAGCTGGCTGCTTAAGCATTTTTATTATTCCTGCAATGACAACTGTAATTACAAGAATTTTGCTGATTTCTAAAAATATTTCAGGATTCATTTTTCTTAATACTAATTCTTGAATTATTCCATATATAAAGTTTTCTATAAACTTATACTCATTATTTCTATAAAATATCTTTGCTCCTGGATAGAATATGTTAACTTAAAAAATCCAGCCAAGACCAATACCATTTGCTAAAGCAAAAGAACTTAATTAAACAATATTTTTTATAGAAT
Organism: Candidatus Woesearchaeota archaeon; assembly: GCA_003564925.1. Classification (GTDB taxonomy): domain Archaea; phylum Nanobdellota; class Nanobdellia; order Woesearchaeales; family PXDW01; genus PXDW01. The sequence continues at coordinate 2,402 of PXDW01000022.1, forward strand.
TTTAAAAGTAAGAAAATATCATGTAAGCTTTTGTTCATAAGTTGAGAATATCCTCATCCTGATAATATCTTTCTTCATCGCTATCATCAGAATATTCCAAATTTTGCTCATTTTGCTCAGTTTCTTCATAATCCTGGCTATTATTATTAATTTCATTATTATCTTCAGTATTTTTTTCACTAGCCTGCAACAAGGAAACATTTTGGGCCTGTTTTCCTCTTTCTGACTCAATCGGGTCAAAAACAACATTTAGCTTCTCATCTAATTCAGTTCCTTCAACAACTCCTGAATAATGGACAAAGTACTCTTCCTTGTCTTCTCCAACTATAAATCCATAGCCCATTACTTTATTAAACCATTTAACTGTGCCTTGCATTTTTTTAATGATGTTATCATAGCTATATAAACGTTACTATAAAAAACAAAAACTTTATATATAATCAATATTTAACCACTGATAAGTTATTAATATATTTATCAGTATATAGGAGGTAAAAAAATGAATCAGATCGAGAAAAATATCATGAATTCATTTCGTTTGGCCAAAAGAGATATAATAAAGCTTCAGAATGAATTTATAAAACTTAGCCAGACTCAGGAAAGGCTTGCAGAGATGATTAATAAAATTAATTCTAATGAATTGAAGTTGTACAAAAAACTTAAAAATTCACAGAGCAAAAAACCAAAAAATTCTAGAAAGCCCAAAACAAAGACTATAGTAAAGACAATAACAAAAAAAGCGCCGAAGATATATGTTTCTTCAAAGGACTCAAACAAGTTTCATTTGAGCAATTGCCCATTTGCTAAGAACATAAAGCCAAAGCATAAGGAAACTTATAAGTCAAAATCAAAAGCTTTGAATAAAGGGCTAAAGCCATGCAAATGCGTTGCATAATTTTTTTTATATTCTTTACAAATTTTTTATTCTGCCCTGGTTATTTTTGAGCCAACCAAAAAAGGATTTTTTATTCCAAGATAAACAGCAAGATAGTACATTAGGAAATTGAGAGGCATTATCATAACTAAAGGAGAAATAGATTCTTTTATGTTTTCTTCTATATATATTACTTCAGCTCCGCTCTCTTTTACTTTATTTGCCAGTTTCTTCGTTCTTTTATAGCAAGACCCTTTTGTATTTAAGATTATTACAATGCTGTTCATTGCAGTTTCTTTTGGGCCGTGGTCATACTGACCCAAAGACATTCCTGTAATTCCTATTTTAATAGTTTCACTTATTACTAGGGCAGCCTGATTAGCAGTTCCAAAATTTGGCCCTGAGCCCACAATATAAAATCCGCTAACATTTCGTTTTTTGAGCTTTTCTGATATTATTTTTGCAGATTTTTTTCCAATTTCTTCGTATCTTTTCATATCTTTTTTTAACTTTTTCAATGCATTTTTTACTTCTATTCCCAAACCACTATATAATGTAATAAGTGTATTGATATACGTCTTTGTAGATGAGAATTCTTCATTTCCAGCATAAATGTCAATAACTCTTTTAGCCCCTCTTGCAATTGGGCTTTCTGATTCATTTATTATAGAAATTTTTTTATTAAAAAGTTCCATACACCATAAAGTTTCCGAGGTTTCTCCTGATTGTGATATGAAAACCCCTAAATCATTTTTCTTTTTTGATAGATAGCTGAAATATTCTGAAGCAATTTCAGGATATATTTCAATGCCCGAATGCTTGACAGTCAAAGCAGCAAAGTAGGATGTTCCCATTGCAATATAAGGAATTTTTTTTGGCAATAAGATATTCTTGTTCTTTGAGTAGCAAAGCTCTGCCTTTTCTGGAATCTGCAAAATCTCTTTTTTTAGTCCTTCCATTTTAGTAATATGCTTAAATCCTAAATATTACTAAATACCTTTACTTTATTAAATTTGCTAATTTGTTTGACTGTTTTGAGAATTCAAATTTTTTATTTTTATCTCAAGCCATATATAAGCAGCAATGCTTGATACAAGGCTTCCTAAAACCATTGCAATCCCTACCCATAAATAGCTCAAATTAAAAACAAATACAAAAATATACGCCAGAGGAACAGCAACAATAAATATTCTTATAATATTAAGAACAAGTCCCGGAATTCCATATCCCATCCCTTGCATAGCTTTATTTGTTATAATCATGTTAGAATGTAATGGGAATGTAAAAATATTTATCATCAGGTAGCTTGAGCCTATAGCCAGTAAAGTAGTATCAGATGTAAATATCCTTAGGAAAAAAGATGGAAAAATAAAAAATATGGCTCCAATAATTGAAGTAAATAAGACAGATATTTTTATCCCAAATCTTATAACATCCTTTAAAAGGTCATATCTTTTGGCCCCAAAAAACATTCCTACGATAGTTATCGATGCAATAGAAATAGCTACTACAGGCATTATAACAACGCTTTCCAGCCTTGAAACTATTCCAAAAGATGCAACATATTCGGTTCCAAAATAAGCCATTATTCTATTTATGAATATTATATAAAATGAAAGCATAAGCATTGTTAGTGTAGCTGGAAAGCCAACAGAAACTATTTCTTTAAAAATTTTAAAAGAATATCTAAATGATTTTAAATGTA
>PXDW01000107.1 GCA_003564925.1 Candidatus Woesearchaeota archaeon
ATAATCAGGATAATACAAACAAATGGCGTTGACCCGAGAACCCATCTTCCACACCCGATAACAAGAATTGAAGCTGCATTTGAAGAAGCAAAAGTAAAAATTGATGATTTTAAAAAATCTGAAGATCAAGTCCAGGATGCTATAAAACAGATTAGGTCTGTTCTTCCGATAAGTTTTGAAACAAATGAAATATCTATTAAGATAGGACCAAATTATGCAGCAAAATCCTATTCAATCGTTTCCCAGTTCGGAAAGATTTTGAGGGATGACTGGCAAACAGACGGATCTTGGGTTGTCGTAATAGAGATTCCGGCAGGCTTGAAGAACGATCTTTTTGACAAATTAAATGAGCTGACGCATGGAGAGGTTGAAAGTAAAATATTGAAAGTTAAATAAACAAAATATAATCCCAAATATTTACTAATGGAATCTAAATTCAGATAAAATGATAAAAACGTGTTCAACATTAAAAATAAACTAAAAGGTGAATAATATGAGTGAATTGAAAATTAAGGAAAAAGGGGTTGTTGTCCCTGGAGAAGTTTTGGCAGAAGGAATGGATTTTCTGCCGAGCAACGGAACATATAGGCTAAAAGACAAGATACTTGCTAAAAAGCTTGGTATAATGAAAACAGAAGGAAAGGTAATCAAACTTATACCTTTATCAGGGAAATATCTTCCTAAAAAACATGATGTGATTATAGGTAGAATAATAGATGTTAATTTTAGCGGATGGAGTGTAGATACAAATTCAGCTTACGCTGCAATGCTTCCAATTAAGGATGCTACTTCTGAATTTATAAGAAGGGGTGCAGATCTAACCAAGTTTTTTGATATTGGAGATTATATAGTTACACAAATAACCAATGTAACTTCCCAAAATCTTATAGACTTGACAATGAAAGACCAAGGACTTAGAAAATTAAGAGAAGGCAGGATTTTAAAAATAAATCCGCATAAGGTTCCAAGAGTTATTGGAAAGCAAGGTTCTATGGTAAGCATGATTAAAAACGCAACAGGATGTCAAATTACTGTAGGTCAAAATGGCGTTATATGGTTGCAAGGCGATCCTAAAGGAGAGATAATTGCTATTGAGGCAATAAAAATAATTGAGGAAAAAAGCCATATAAACGGATTGACTGATGAAATTCAGAAATTCCTTGAAAAAAATAAGGTTACTGATGCTAATGAAAAATATAGTGAAAAGGTGAAAGTAAAATGAGTTATAAAAAAAGATTTGACGGAAGAGAATTTGATCAAACAAGAGAGATAGAAACAAAGACAAAAGTCATAAAAAGGGCTGATGGTTCAGCTATGTTTAAAATAGGAGATACAATTGCCTATGCTGCTGTTTACGGGCCTCGAGAGTTATATCCTAAGTTCATGCAGAACCCTCAAAAAGGGCTACTAAGAATTAATTATAGTATGATGCCTTTCTCAGGCTCAGGTGAAAGAGTAAGACCTGGACCAAGCAGAAGATCAAGAGAAATTTCTATGGTTATAGAGAAAGCATTATCTCCGGTAATTAATCTTGAAGATTTTCCAAATGCTGTTGTTGATGTTTTCATTGAGCTTCCTCAGACAGATGCAGGAACAAGATGCGCTGGAATCTGCGCAGCATCCATGGCTCTTGCAGATGCAGGAATAGAGATGAAGGATATGGTTTCATCTGTTTCTGTTGGAAGAGTTGACGACAAGATAGTTGTTGATTTATGCTACGATGAAGAGGCTTATGAGGACGGACCTGTAGCAGATATACACTTAGCAGTTATACCATCAACAGGAGAGCTGACTCTTCTGCAGATGGATGGCGAGATATCAAAACAAGACTTGCTAAAAGCTATAGAGATGGGTAAAAAAGCATGTATAAAAATCAATGAGATACAGAAAAAATCATTGAAAGAAAATTACATTAGCAAAGACAAAGAGGAAAAAAAATGAAAGAAGAAAACAAAAATTATATTATCAAATATCTCAAAGAAGGAAGAAGATTTGACGGGAGAAAAATAGATGAGTTCAGAGAAGTAGAAATAGAATATGATATATCAAAAAGTGCTGAAGGTTCTGCCCGTGTAAAAATAGGTGGAACAGAGGTTCTTGCAGGGGTAAAAATGGCAATAGAAAGTCCTTACCCCGATACTCCAGATCAAGGTAACTTGATGGTTGGGGCTGAGCTTCTGCCTTTAAGCAATCCTGAGTTTGAATCAGGACCGCCAAGTATTGACTCGATTGAGCTTTCAAGAGTTGTAGATAGAGGAATAAGGGAAGCAAAAGCAATCGACACTAAAAAGCTTGTAATAGAGAAAGGTGAAAAAGTATGGTCAATAATGATTGACATAGTTCCTATAAATGATGAAGGCAACTTGTTTGATGCTGCAGGCTTGGCTGCTATTGCTGCTTTAAAAACAACTAAATTTCCAGAATATAAAGATGATAAGATAGATTACAAGAAAAAAACAAACAAAAACCTTCCATTAAATAAGGTTCCGATCCCAATAACCATATTAAAAATAGGTGAATACTTCATTGTTGATCCATCTATAGAAGAACAAAAAAATATTGACGCCAGGCTTACTGTTACAACAACCAGTGATGGCCAGCTTTGCGCTTTACAAAAAGGAGGAGATATGCCTCTTACATCTGAAGACATAGAAAAAATGATGGATTTAGCTATACTAAAATCAGGCAACCTCAGAAAAATACTATCAGGTGATAAGAAATGACTCCTAAAAAGAAAGATAAAATCGCTCAAGCAGAGCCAGAATATACAAAGTATGAAAAAGCAAGATTGATAGGGAGTAGAGCTCTTCAGATTGCGATGGGTGCGCCTTTTCTTGTAAAGCTAAGTAAAAATAAGCTTGAAGAGATAAGATATAACCCTGTAGAAATAGCGAAACTTGAATATGAAAAAGGAGTAATCCCTATAACAGTAAAAAGGCCCTACCCGGCAGAAGAAAGAAAAAAAGCAGCTTAAAAACACAAGTTATAAATATTATTTCTTTATATTTTTTACAAGATGGCAAAAGAAAAAGGTATTAATGTATCTAAAAATAGGAATTTCAGCGAATGGTATTCCCAAATACTTGATAAAGCAGAAGTAGTTGATATAAGAAACAATCTTAAAGGATTTGTTGTAATAAGGCCTTGGGGTGCTATTGCTATAGAGAACATGTATAGTTTATATGAGAAGGCTCTTAAAGATAAAGGGCATAATCCTACTTTTTTTCCTGTTGTTATACCTGAAAAGAATTTCAAGAAAGAGTCAAGCCATGTCGAAGGCTTTACTCCAGAGGTTTTTTGGCTTGAAAAAGTTCAGGGAGAAGAAAGGCTTGCATTAAGGCCAACATCTGAAACATCAATGTACCAGATGTATTCTTTATGGGTAAGAAGCCATAGAGACCTTCCTTTGAAGCTTTACCAAAGGGCAAATGTATTTAGGTTTGACACAAAAGCAACAAGGCCTTTAATAAGGGGCAGAGAATTCTACTGGTTAGAGGCTCATGACTGCTTTGCTTCTCTGAAAGAGGCTGAAAAGCAAGTAGAAGAGGATATATTGATGACAGAAGAGATCATGCATCAGAGATTTGGAATACCATTTTTGGCCCTAAAAAGGCCGGAATGGGACAAGTTTCCTGGAGCAGTTTATACAGTGGGTTCTGATGTTTTGATGCCTGACGGAAAAGTCATTCAGCAGCCATCAACGCACTTATTGGGCCAGCACTTTTCAAAGGCATTTGAAATAAAATTTAAAGATGAGTCAGAAAAAGAAAGCTATGTGTACCAGACATGCTATGGTCCAGAAATATCAAGAATTCTTGTTTCTGTAATAAGCATACATGGGGATGATTCGGGGCTTGTTATGCCTTTTTGTATAGCACCTTTGCAAATAATAATAGTTCCTATATTCAACCAGAAAAATAAAAATAAAATAATAAACGAGTCAAGAAATATAATGAAAAAACTTAAAGAAATAGGTCTCGAGGTAGAGGTTGATGAAAGCGAAAAAAGGCCAGGAGAAAAATATTATGAATGGGAGCTAAAAGGAGTTCCATTAAGATTAGAAATTGGGGAAAATGAACTTAAAGAAAAAAAACTAAGCCTATTTATTAGAGATATAAAAAAGAAAGAAAAAATACCAATCAAAGAACTTTCAAATCTTCAAAAAAAAGGGGAGGATTTTGACAAAAGACTTAAGGAAAAAGCTGATAAATTTATGGAAGACAAGGTATTGATTTGTAAAGACAAAAAAAGCATAGAGGAAGCTGTTAAAAAAGGGAAAATAGCAAAAGTAAATTTCTGTTCAATCTCAAAAGAAGGTGAGAAATGCGCTGAGACAGTTGAAAAAGAGCTGGGTGCTGAAGTTAGAGGTGAAAGAAGAGATATGAAGGAAAAGCCTTCCGGGAAATGCGTTTTCTGCAATAAAAATGCTAAGGTTGTAGCATATATAGCCAAAAGCTATTAAAAAATCTATTAATCACTAATTTAATAATAGAATAAAAAACGATAGAATAAAAATGATAAAATAAAAAAGTAATAAAAATTTTATAAGATTACTTCCAGATCCATCCAAACAAGCCCTTGCTTCTTTTTTCCTGCTGAGCCAATCCTTCTAGTCTGTTCTGCTCCTGTTCTATGTTTTGTATTTGCTCTCTTAGCATCTCCTTTACTTCATCAGGGCAGTCACATTGCTCTCTTAGCTGCTTTAATTCCTGTACTCTTTCATAGTTTTTATTTACTTCGGCTTGTATTTCTTCTGCAGCTTTATTTTCTCCGCCTGTAAAAAATCTTGCTATTTGACTTCTAGTCTGTATTCTTTCCTCAGCCCTTATTGTTGACTGAACCGAATTGTCAAATTCCCTAGCTATCTCGGATACTTCTTGTCCGATGCCTCCAACAATATCTTCCATTG
>PXDW01000028.1 GCA_003564925.1 Candidatus Woesearchaeota archaeon
ATTTTGTTTTTGTTTGCCCTTCAAATTGAGGGTCAGCTATCTTTATAGAAATTATCGCTGTCAGACCTTCTCTCACATCATCACTGCTCAGCTTAATTTCTTTTTGTAAGTTGTTTTTTTCACAATAGTTATTAAGGGTTCTGGTAAGGGCTGTTTTAAATCCTGCAAGGTGAGTTCCTCCTTCAATTGTATTCACATTATTTACAAAGCTGAAAACAGACTCGTTGAAGCTTTCACTATACTGCAGAGAGACCTCTAATACAATATTGTTTTTTTCTTTTTTAAAATATATTGGCTCATGAAAAGGATTTTTGTTCTTGTTTATGTCTTCAACAAAAGAGATTATTCCTCCATCATACCTGAACTCCTTTTCTTTTTTTTCCCTTTTATCAATAAGCTTAATTTTTAGCCCGCTATTAAGGAAAGCCAATTCCCTTAGTCTTGATACCAATATATCAAAATCATAATTCTCTTCCTGAAAAATGCTATAGTCTGGATGAAACCTAATTTTTGTTCCTGTAGAGCTGGTTTTTCCAACCTCTTTAAGCTTTGTTACTGATTTTCCTGCCTTGTATTTTTGGTAATACTCTTTTCCATCTCTCTTTACCCAGACCTCAAAATCATCTGATAATGCGTTAACTACTGAAACTCCTACTCCATGAAGTCCGCCAGAAACCTTGTATGATTTTTTATCAAATTTTCCTCCTGCATGCAGCTTTGTGAGAATAACTTCAACAGCAGGAATTTTGAGCTTTGGATGCATGTCAACTGGAATTCCCCTTCCATCGTCTTCAACAGTTATATAATTTTTTGGCTCTATTGTTACTTTTATTTCTGAGCATACCCCTGCCATAGCCTCATCAATTGAGTTGTCAACAACCTCAAAAACAAGATGATGCAACCCCCTTAAACCTGTAGAGCCTATATACATGCTAGGCCTTTTTCTTACTCCTTCTAATCCCCCTAAAACTGTAATGTCTTTTGCGGTATATTCTTTATTTTCTGCCATTTTTATTTTAATTTTTAGATAGAAATTTAAGCAATTTCTCGTCTATAATACAAAGAACCCTATTGTTTATAAATATTATGGTTCTAGAGAATTTAATTTATAAAAAAGAAAAAAAATTAAATAGGGCACATAGTTCTGCAGTCTCTGCAGACTATGCAGTTTCCTAGCTTGCTTTCAATAGCATTCCGGCTTCCGCAAATTGGGCATACCATTTTATACAACCCCTTCATAACCATTCATAAACCCTTCTTCCCAAGAGTTTATCTCATCATCTTCTAAAAGCCTTTCCCTAACATCTAGTGTGTAAAAATCATCATGAAAGTCATCAATGGTTTCTCTTTCAGAGTCTTCTTTAAACCACCCCTTTTTCATTTCAACCACCTCCGCAAAAACAATAAATTTAAATAGATATATATAATTATTCCATATACTATATATGCATGTAAATATGTATATACTTTTTTGAAAATTTTGCGGGGGTCTTTATGGAGTACAGGAAGCTAATCAAATTTGGGAAGAATTCTTTTGTTGTTTCACTTCCAAAAGAATGGCTCAAAGCTAACAAGCTGAAGAAAGGGGATGTCATATATGTAAATGAGAATGGACTGGGCCTCTCTTTAAGCTCAAAAAATGATGATAAGAGAGATTATAAAAAAATAAGTATAAAAACAGAAAATAAAAGCATTAAAAGGATTCAGACTGAAATTGTATCTTCGTACCTGAATAATTATAATGAGATATCACTAGAAGGCGATAATGTAAAAGATCACGCTATAAAAATAAAAAGTTACATAAATGAGCTTGCAGGATTAGAAGTAATAGAACAGACAAAAAACAAGATAGTTGTGAAGGACTTTCTGGATAAGGAAAGGATATCTTTGTCTAAGCTTATAACAAGAATAGATATGGTTGTCAGGGGAATGCTTGATGACTCTATATCCGGATTTGATGAGGATAACTATGAAAGCATTTTTCAAAGGGATAAAGATGTAAATAGGCTTGTTTTTTTATCTGAGAGAATATTAAGAAGCTGCCTTGGACATTCCTGTATAAATAAATATGAAGAGAAAATTGATAATTTCAAAGCCATCATGCTTTCTGAAATAATAACAACTTTTGAAAGGGTCGGAGACCAAACAAAAAGGATTGCAAGATACTCAAAAAACCTAAAAAATGATAAAATGAAAACAGAGCTTAGCTCTTTATATATGAAAATTAAAAAATTATATCTTGAGCTTATGAAGTCTTTCTATTCAGATGACAAAGAGCTTGCCTATGGTGTTGATGAGAAAGGTATAATCCTTGTTGAGGAATGCAATAAGTTTCTTAAAAAATATCCGGGGATGAAGAAGGCAATGATAACAGATTACATGAAAAGGTTAGTTTCTACAATCAGGCATTCGGCAATGGCAATTATTAATTATGATGAGCCCGATAGTGAATAAACAAAAATAATATAAACTTAGCACGTATCTTATTTTTTATGGAGATAAAGGGCAATAGAATAATTCTTAACAAGGAAATAAACAATTTAGATAGATTTACAATTGACTTTGTGGATATTTTAAAAAATCATACTAAGTATGTTATTATTTCTGACTATGTTTCAATTCTTTTTGGAAGGAGCAAAATTTCAGAGGACGTGGATATATTAATTCCTGTGGTGGATTATGATAAATTTTTAGCTATGGTAAAAGATTTAGATAATGAATTCTGGTGTATAAATTCTGAAGATAAGAAAGAGATGTTTGAATTACTAAAAGACGGGCATTCAATAAGATTTGCTAAAAAGAATAAGGTTATTCCGAACATTGAACTAAAATTTGCTAAAAAGTTTCTTGATGAGGTTTCAATTAGCAAAAGGATTGAAGTAAATTTAGGCAAGCATACTCTTTTTATTTCTCCAATTGAATTACAAATTGCTTACAAAGAGAATGTTTTGAAAACACCGAAAGATATGGAAGATGCGTTACATCTTAAGGAAGTTTTTAAAAATGATTTAGAAAAAGAAAAAATTAAATTTTACAAAGACTTAATAAAAGAACATGAAGGATACCAATAAGCAAGATAGAGAATGGATGATCAAATATTGGGCAGAATTTATTAGAACCCATTCTGATAAAGAGTGGTCTAAGCAGCAAAAGGACTTTATTGATTCTTTGATTTCTTAAAGTTGTGATTTAAAACAAATTTTAGTTTTAGAAAATTGTTCGCTGTAGCTAGTGTTTCTCAAATAAATATATAAACTAATACATTATCTAGGTAAATATGGAATTTGCAGTGTATAGAACTAACACTTTTGATAAAGAATTTTTTAAATCTCGCAAGAAGGAACAAAAGGAAATCGAGAAATTTGAAAAAAAACTAATAGAAAACCCTTATTTAGGGAAGCCTTTAGGATATAAATTTTTCAGAGAGAAAAAACTAAAGGATAAGAGGGCATATTTTTTGGTCTACAAAGATCTTAAAGTTGTTCTTATGGTTGCTGTTAGCGATAAGAAAGCTCAGCGAGAAACCATAGGAAAAATTAAAGAAAATTTAGATAATTTTTATCAGTCAATGAAAGAAGCACTTAAGGATAATATTTAGCCAATTCTTCTAATTTTTCCTTCTTTTATATCTTTAAAGCTATTGGTTATTTGATTCAACAATTCATAATCTAACTTTTCAAGTTTTTTCAACCTCAAATATTCTTCTTTTGGTATTGTAACTGTTTCTGTCATATCTTTTGTTATAATAATCTATTATTTATATTTTTCCTTTGATTTCTTAAAGTTGTGTTTGACTGGTTGTAAAACTACAAAGGGTTTATAAACATTATAGAATTTACCAATTAGTGACGAAAATAAAAGCTTTGTTTTATTCTCTAAAATAAGTTTGTCACCAATTAGTTATTAATTTTATTCTCTATTTAATCATATATTTTTTACTACATATAAGTATATAAATAACTTAACTATTTTAGGGTATACAATTAAATTAATCATTACGAAATAGCAAATGTCGGTGGGTGAATATGATACATTGCGAAAGAGATAATACACTTATTAATAAAAGTTTCTTAGAATCAAGCTTATCTAATTTTCACTTTAATCATGATTCTATAGTTCAACTAAATTGTGAAGTTGCAAAATGGACTCTCCTAGGGAATCCATGCAAATCTTCACAGTGCGATTGAGCTGTAGAAGTAGATTATGCTAACAAACTGCTAACAGATTTGTTGGTAAAAACAATACGGAGGAAAAACAAAATGAAAAAGCTATTAGGAATAATGATAGCAGCTTTAATGCTATTAGCAATACCAATGGTATTTGCAGAAGAAGCAACAGAAGGGACAACTTGCGATACAGGAATCGGCATTGGAATCGGCGTAACACCGCAGAACTCATGCCCAGAGATAATAAAGTCAGGTTACACTGTTGAGACAGATGTAAGCTCTCAGCTATGTGATAATGAGTGCAGTGGAGATTTAGGTTGTATAGGCATATGTTCTAATCTTATACAGAACCAGAGAAGTTATGCCTTTGAAGGAGAGCGAATTAAGTTTAATGCTCTTGTTTATGACAGAGACGGCATAGTAGATGATTGTGTCAAAGTTGTAGTTACAATATGCGACGGATTTGACCCAATTGTAGCAGGTTGTACACTAGTCTGGACCAACGATGATGTTGTAGAGATTGAAGGTGTGGAACATGGAAAAGGAACTCTTGGAGAATTCCATTGCACATACACAGTCAGACCAGCAGCATCAGGAGATGTTGGAGAGCACTGGGTATCAATCATGGTAGTTGATGACTGCGGCGCTGGATGTGAAGTATATGCTCCAGGACATATCTCAATG
>PXDW01000111.1 GCA_003564925.1 Candidatus Woesearchaeota archaeon
ATAGCCAGAAAGCTCCTGTCTTGTCTGCTTCATATAGCCGTTATCTACGCATTTATCATCTTCCCATTCTGTGTAAATGCAATTACAGCTTGAGTCTTCCTGTATCTCAGAGAATGGCTCTCCGCACATCACGTAATTAAACTCATAAAAAACTTCTGCATTATTTTCGTCTATACAAATCCTGTTAACCTCTATATATTCGCATGTGTCTGTATCGTATGAGCATGAGCATGTATCATCTAAATCGCAAACTCCATTATAATAAAAAATGTTATCTATAACCTTGTCTTCGCAAGTATTTTCTGCGTCGCACTCTGCTCCGCATTCTGCAACATCGCAAGTATGTGTAAATTCATAGCTTCCTTCTGTACAAATTCCTAAATCTTCATCGCATACACTTGTAAAGGCTGGTGCATAATCCCATGTATAATCTTTTCCATCAGGTATATTATAGCATGTTGCTATCTCTGGAAGGTCATTATGGGAGCAGTCTCTATCAGGCCCTGCTGTGCATATGCCTAATTGACAAGTATCATCTACTGTGCAGAACAATCCGTTATCGCACGGAGTTCCGTCTTCTTTGTATCTTGTCTCTCCTGTGTCCTGCCATCTCCAATCAACAACTTCATAATTGCATCCAAGAATATCGCAGCCATATACTCTGAGTTCCTGCATGATCTGCTCTTTCTCATTGCATTGATCTGTTTCTACCCATTGATATTCCTGAGAAGGCATATCATACCATCCGTCATATTGTGAGCAATCTTCTGTATCATATGAGCATGAGCATGTATCATCTAAATCGCAAACTCCATTATAATAAAAAACTCTGTCAACGCATTTGTTTTGGCAATCGTTTTCTGCGTCGCACTCTGCTCCGCATTTTGCAACATCGCAAGTATGTGTTATAGAATAATCTCCTTGAGTACAATAATAATTGTCTGGAAACTCTATGCATTCGCTTGTGAAAGATTCCCTGTAATCCCAGGTATAGGGATTGTCATCAGGTATATTGTCGCAGGTAGCTATCCCTTGTATATTATTAGATGAACAGTCAACAGGAGTTCCTACACAAACTCCTAACTGACAATTATTATCAAAAGTACAGAACAATCCATCATCGCATGGTGTTCCATCTTCAACATTAACGCAATAAGGCGCCCCTTCATCCGGACAAAAAGGCTCTTTACAGATAGGGCATGAAGGCTCAGGGCATCCATTGCACCAATAGCCTTCTATACATGGGCATTCATCCTCATAATCAGGTATTCCGTCTCCATCTGAATCTACAAACATAGCAGGCCATATCATCCCCCTTTCAAAAAATAATTTTGTCTCATAGCTCCAGTATCTAGCATCATGCGGACCAAATATTACTATTCTTTCATTTGCCACATATCCATTTTTCAAAACTGAACCTATATCATAAACAGATATCTCGACATCTGTAGAATATGCATGATAGGTTGCCAAAACTTTTAAGTCTGGCGTGGCCGCAGCTCTCTTAAAATGATTTACTGTAATTGTTCTTGACTGGCAGTCAAAAGCAGCATCGTATGTAAATAAAGTTGTTGCATTATAACCCTCAATAATAAAATGATTGTCTTGAGCCATATCCATCCTAAGCCTTTGAGTTGAGCCCGAAAATCCCACAGGAATATGACTTGCCAATAAGTTCCAGTCAGGAAGATGGTTAAAATTCATAATCATTGCCGGAATATCATAGACAGGTATCAAGGCATGGTTGCTTAGATATCCGTTTTCTATAACAATAATGTCATAATTGCTCCATACAACTCCAGGAAGCTCGCTGTTTTTAACAATGTCCACATTAAAACTTAATCCTTCTATTGTTGAAATTGCTTCTGCTCTGCTTCCGCAAATGTCTAAAGAGTTGTCCCTTATGATATATATTACATTGACAGGACAATCTTCTGAAAAATAAGCAAAAGAATTAAAACTTAGTATTATAAATAAAAAAGCAAATATTGGTAGATATTTTATAATCTTCATTTTTTCCACCTTCTGATTTTTAGGAACATAATTGATGCTGCAGAAATCACAAGTATAACAATTGCAAAATAAAGTAAAACACTATCAGAATCTGTTTCATCAACAATATCCTGGGTTGGGTCTTGAGCTGACTCATTTAATTGATTATTTTGCATTATAACAAGTTTCATATTCATTCCAACTGAATCCGATGTTTCATTCTGCAGAACATCTGGCTTTGAGAAAATAGCCACTATTCCGCTGTCATAATCTTTTCTTTCATTAATAGAAATATTGAATTTGACAAATCTTTCTTCAAATGGCTCCATAGTTATATTATATTTTTCCAGAAAAACAATATCATCTATATCATCTGCAGGCTCGAAAACAACATTAACAGACTTGTTATTGGCGTTTCTTACCCCAATAGACCTTTCTATTGTTACTGGAACTTCATCAACAGTTATGTAGATAGCTCCTGTTAATAATGTTGCAGTCATAGCACCAGCTGTAAAAGAAAAAACCAATAAAGATAATGTAAAAGCGATAAGTTTTAGTATTTTAGTTTTCAATATGTTCAACCCCCTGATTTTTCACCCCTTTACAATAATAAATAACTACTAATTGGTAATAGATTATTGGAATTATATTTAAAGCTTTCGATTGTTTTATAAAGAATTCTTAATAAGTTTCCTGTTTTATATCTTTAGGACTATCTTTTTCCTCGATAAAATTTCCTTTGCCAAAAAACTTAGATAAAAAATTATTTTTGTCTAAATCTTTCTCGTCTTTGATAAAGCCAGAAGTTTCCTGTTCTTTGCCTATCTCGGTAAAACGCTTATCTTCCAAAATATTCAAAAAAAAATTAATCTCGTTTATGGCCCCATATAATTGGTGCTTAATTTTATCATCAATATTGTCTCTATTTAAAATAATCCTTAAGGCTTTTTTTCTTTTTTTGAATATATTAATCAATTCTTTTATCATAATAAATTCCCTTTGCCTAATGATTTAATCTTTTGAAAGAAACAAAAGCTATAGCTGCCAAGGCAAATGCTCCGATTGATATTAAGAATATTTTGGCTACACTATTCCCTGATGAAAAATTAAATATGTCAGAAACTGCAAAACCAGTAACTTCAGGCACTGCTGTGTAGTTTGACTCTTCTAATTCTTCTAATGTATTGTTAGCCATTAAAGTTTCGTTTAATTCTTTTGTCTCATTTGATTCTATAGTTTCCAAATCTTCGACTTCCTGTTTTTCTTCCTTAATATATTGCCTTATTAAAAAAGTAACTTTGTTGACTGGTTTGTCAATATCAATAACTTTTAAATAAAGATCAAAAGAGCCGTCTCCATTAAGGTCGAAGTTTCTTTCTTCGCCCTTGTCCATATACCTATTGATAATATTTGACATTAATGTTATTCTGACATCATTCGTGCTGACTTCTCTAACCCACAAAGTATGTTTTTCTCCGTTTATAGTAAATCCTGCCCTTTGACTTAACCTTAAGGTTATTTCGTGCCCTTTTTCAAACTGGTCTTCAGTAATTTCATGATCTGAAGTCGAAGTTGTTCCTGATGGGCTTCCTCCACCTCCACCACCTGAGCTTCCACCTGATGAGCCGCCTCCTCCGCCACCTGAGGTTGGTGCAGTATAAGTGCAGCTCTGCGATTCATCCGGCTTATCATATGTTGTGCCGCAATTGTTTTGGTCTGTACAGGTTCTTGTTTGAGTATTAGATGACTGGCATGCTCCCCAATCTGTGCATGACCATGACTCTGTGCATGTTTCATTATTTAGAGTGCAGCTCTGCGATTCATCCGGCTTATCATATGTTGTGCCGCAATTGTTTTGGTCTGTACATGTTCTTGTCTGCTGGTTATTAACGCATGTGCTCCATTCTGTGCATTGCCAATTCTCTGTGCAATCTGAACTACATGGTCTATTTTCCATTCCGCCGCAAGGGCAAGTTCTTGATTGCCATCCGCCAATACATTCGCTCCATTCAGTACATGGTTCAGTACAGCCTTGTTCTTCTTCCCCGCAATCAGGATCATCTTTCATGCAATCACTCCAAGTATTGCTTTGGCATGTTTTTGTTCCTGGACAGCCATCGCTTGTTGTACATTCTTCTGTATCCCCATCATCGCAAACAATAGTTCCTTTGCTAATAGTTACAGAAGTATGAACTGAATTCTGAGGTATATTACTGCAATACCCTGGTGCTGGACTAAAAAAAGAAGTTATTGTTCCTGAATAAGATCTTTGCTGATTTATTGAAACATCAAAATAAACCCATTTTTCTTGATTTGGCTGTATAATAACATTATTTTCATGAAAGCTAATCAGGCTTGAGATGGTGCTTGAAGCCTCCAAATTAACCTGAACAGGAAATGGGTTTCTGTTTCTTAAGCCAACTTCCCTAGTGATTGTGCTTGGAACATCATAATAAGATATTTTCATTGAATATGTGAGAGTTGATGCTTCTATGCCTGGATAACAGCTCGCATTAACATTATTGCTGAAGCTAATAAATAGAAAAGATAA
Source organism: Candidatus Woesearchaeota archaeon (assembly GCA_003564925.1). Lineage (GTDB taxonomy): Archaea > Nanobdellota > Nanobdellia > Woesearchaeales > PXDW01 > PXDW01. The sequence continues at coordinate 4,544 of PXDW01000111.1, forward strand.
TGCAAAAATTGATATAAATAATATTTTGTTCAATTTCATCCCCCGAAAGTAATTACTAGAAAACGTATGTTATATTTAAATTTTGTTATTATAAAATTTCTCATACGCCTGGATTATCTTCTGAATCAAATGATGCCTTACTACGTCTGTCCCTTTTAATTCAAAAAACTTTATGCCGTTTATTTGCCGCAAGATCTTCGCGGCCTCAATCAACCCGGTAGGTTTTCCCCCCG
>PXDW01000046.1 GCA_003564925.1 Candidatus Woesearchaeota archaeon
CAGATAATTATAGGGGCTGTTCTTGAGCCCGGCTCAAATTTTTTAAGCACTGTAGATAGCGCAGATGTCTGCAACAACGTTGTTGGCAAAAACCAAAACAGTTTTGTGCAGTGCTCTTATAATAATATCTACTTTAACGATGCCTCAAAATCTGTAATCTTTTCAAACAAGCAGATAACTAATGTAAATACTCCAAAATGGAATGTCCAAATAAGAGATCTTTTAATAAACTTAATAAACAGATTTTTGAATACTGAAATTGGAGAAGACCGGACTTTTAATTATGTAACAGAAAAAAGGGAAAGATACACAAGCCTTTACATAAATAAAGTCGGAAACAGGGTTATAAGGGCGGTAAGAGAGCCTAAGATGGAAGGCTCTGACCCTATAGAAGTTATTATTTCAGACTATGAGGGCTTTGGCAATATATGTGAATATGAGGTTCCTGAAACTCCAGTTGGGACTAAGCTCTATGAAGGAACAAAAAGAGACCACGAATACTATAGAAGGTTCAGTAGGTTCTGGGACATAAACGCGGAAGACATAAGCTGCATTGAAACAGAAAGCGACAGCTACCAGCTATTCATAAAAAAAGACTCTCCTTTTGATGAAGGCTGGCCTGAAATAACGGCCAGACTCAGGCCAAGATAGGTAAAATTTTTATACTACTTTGATTTATAATTACTCTAATGAGATCAGAACCATTACAAAAACTGGCCTTTGCGTGGATAATACTTCTTCTAATATCATTATCATTATTAACACTCTATTTCTTTAATCCGGATAAGTGTACATCAATAAATTTCAACTGCAACAATGCAAGAGTCACGGGGAACAAGGCAAGCTTGATTTTGATGAATAAGGATAATGATGTAGAGGTTTTGGATATAACAACATCTTGCGATGTAATGGGTTGGGTACTAGACGGAATGTATAAGACAATTGTTTTTGAGTCTGACCAGATTCTAAACATAGAAGTCGAGTGTTATGATTATTTCGACTCTCTTGAATTAGTCATGCTTTACAGAGATCTTAGGACAAACACAACACACTCAGATATAATAAGCATCAAAAGATAACTTTTTAAACTATTATTTATTACATTTTTTTATGGCACGAGATCCGATAGCAGCAGGAACTTTTTATGAGGATGATTTAGATAGTTTGGAAAAACAGATAATAGGATGCTTTACACATAAACTAGGTCCGGGAGATCTGCCTTTGAGTACAAGAAAAAAAAGGATAAAAGCGGCTATAATACCTCATGCAGGCTATAATTATTCAGGGCCTTGCGCTGCATGGGCATATAAAGAGATAGCGGAATCAGAGTTTCCTGGTTTGTTTATAATTCTTGGGCCGGCACATACAGGGCATGGCTCTTCAATATCTATAGAGGACTGGAAAACTCCCTTTGGAATAGTCAAGGTTGACAAGGACTTTGCAATCAGGCTAAAAGAAAATTCAGAGCTTGAGATAAATGAAGATACTCATTCTGGAGAGCATTCGATAGAGGTACAGCTTCCTTTTCTGCAATACACAAGCAAAGATAAATTATCAGAATTAAAGATTCTTCCAATTGCTTTAACGAATGATATAAATTATAAAAAATTTGCAAAAGACTTGAGAAAAACAATAGTAGATGAAAAAAAAGAAGCCATAATAATAGTAAGCTCTGACTTTACTCATTATGGCCCAGCCTATGGTTATCTGCCGTTTTCATTAAATACAAAAGCCCGCCTGGAAGAGCAGTTTAAGCAGGCTTTTGAAAAAATAAAAAATCTGGATTCAAAAGGCTTTTCTGATTTTGTAAATAAGACAGGTGACACAATATGTGGATTTATTCCTATTCTTGTTCTTCTTGAAACTTTAGAGAATACAAAGGCTGAAAATCTTCTTTATTATTCTTCGGGAGAGCTCACAGGAAGCTATAAAAACTCTGTAAGTTACGCCTCTATAATTTTTAGGTAATATTTATATACTTTTTATAATATTTAATACGATATGAAAAAAAGAGGTCAGGTAGTAATCTTTATGGTTCTTGGGATTGTTCTGCTTATAGCCTTTGGTTTTATATTTTTTGTAAGAAACATATTTTTTCAGGCAGAGATTGATTCAGAGACCCAGTCAAAATTAAGTGATGTTTTTAGATCTGATGTTTTTTACACCTATGTCTCGAGCTGTCTGGATGAGGTTTCAAAAGAGGCAATAATGCTGATAGGAAAACAAGGGGGAAACTTCTACGAAGACCAAGGAGGTTCAATACCTAAAACAAGGGTTTTTCCAATGAATGATTATTATGTTTCTTATGGAATAACTTGGGAGCCTGAAAATCCTGATTTTCTTCCCGTAGGATCCTACACTTCTTTTCCAGAATACCCTAGGCAGGATGATATAATGAAAGTATCCTATTTTGGAAACAACAACCTTCCTTACTTATGTCAGGTAGATGGACCTAACCAGGAATTGAAAGGCGGCATAAGAAATGAAACCTGCACAATAATAGAAAGAAGAACAGGAGATTTTACCTTTAAAGATGGCTACGGACCAAATTCAATCCAAGAGCAGCTCTCAGATTATATAAAAAAGAACATCAAGACTTGCATTAATCTAAGTGAGGTACCTGAGCTTAGCGGACTAATTTTGGAAGAAGGAGAATATAATATAACTGTTATTTTTGGAAGAGAAGATGTTATTGTTGAAGCCTCAATACCTGTTGTTGCCATAGAGAACAATCAGAGAGTGATTAGAGAGCCCAAATTCAGTACCCAGATAAAAATAAGGCTAAAGCAGGTCTATGACTTAGCTTATTTCATTGTTGAAAGGGACAGAAGGAGGCTTAATTTTGTAAAAGATGCTTCTCAATATTCAGATTTTATGACGAAAACTTTGCCGAATTCAGGCAGATTCAAGCAGGGGTTCTCTTTAGATATAGTAAAGCCTTACAGTAATCATAATGAAGACCTTGGCTATAACCACGACACACTTATTATAATAACAGACGCTTATTCAAAGATAGGAACTGAAAGTTTTGTATTCATGTTTGCTATAGAGAATAGACCTCCTGTTTTAGATAGAATACACTCCCCTCATGCTTTTACAGAGGCCCCTCTTTCAAAATATGACTTTATAGTTGGAACCTCATCAAAAATACATTTTAAGGCCCAAGGCTATGATCCGGATGAAGGGGATTTATTTTATGCTTATTCGGGTTGGAGAGAGGATTTCTATACAGAATTTGATTATGAATGCTGCGTAAATATAGACTGCAGAAACAGGTTTCAGGAATGCGTTAATAAATTAGACCCCATACCAAGAGGAGAAATCAAATGGACAGATTCTGAGGAATATTTAGATACAGAAAGAGAGGCTTCCTATACAACAACTTTAACCGATGTTGGCTCCCATAACGTAACTGTAACTGTTTCAGATCAGGGAAATTTGACAGACTGGCAGGAAGTTTCAATATTGGTTGTTGATACTCCTGTTGGCTTTGCAGAAGGATATAATAATTATCAGGGAATAGATAACTCAAAAGCCTCCTTGGAAGACCCTTATTATCTTGATGCTTCACAATCAGTATCTTTAATTTTGCCTTTGGTAATATTCAATTGGTATGATGTTACAGAGCCTTTCGATTTCGAGGGATTACAGGAGCCAGTATTAAGGCTCCCTTATTATGATTTTAATATAGAAAATATAAAAGATAAAAATTCTTTTACAAGGCTCGGAACCCATTGGATTCACATGACGACAAGCAACAAGGTTTCTTTTTCAGATACCTATATTTTTAATGCTACTGTTCATCAATGCCTCCCCCATAGAAACCCAAGTTCGCCACCATGGCCTTACAATACAGTAAGCGACCCTTTTATGGCAGACCATACATGTTGCAATGATGATTTTACTTACGCAGATACTAATAAAATTTGTTATACTTACGTAGAATACGGAACAATTGAATATTTTAGAGAGAATCCTTTAACAATACCTGGTGCCGAAGGAATAGTACAGGAAGAAATAGACGTGCCTTCAGGATATGGCTATCAAAATAATGTTTATAGAAGGACATTCACGAGAAAATGCTCAGGAGATAGGGGAAATACTTGCACAGGAGATGTAAGAATAACAATCGAACTTGTAGAATCATGCCATAATGAGTGCGAGAGGCCTTATAATTTTTTAACCTCACAACAGCCTCCAGTCCGTAATCCTATTAGCTGCCAATCAACAGGAATTTACCATTACACACAGATAGAAGGGACAGGTTATACAACTTTAGAGGGAACAAGATGTGATGATTGCGGACATCTTTGTGAAAGGGAAGGTTACTGGTTTCAGCCACCTTGCTGCGTTTGCTTACATGAGCCCAATGCCGAATGCGAACCTGGCTATACTCCCCTAGGACCGACTTTAGAAGTAATACCACCTTATTCATGCACAATGTGCTGTGTATTAGAAACAGAGGAATGCGAACACGATTATTCTTAATACACCATAAATAAACCAAAACATATATATACCACTACTTCCTAAAAACTACATAAATTAAGCTATATAAAAAAAGCAGGTGGATTAATGAAGAAAAGCATTATTCTTTTAATAGGATTTATATTATTTGTTGTCTTTGCATTTCCAGCATATTCTCAAAACATAGGCTGCTGCTATTCAGACTATGAATGCAGACAGAACTTTCCTGAATCACAATGTCCAACAGGTTTTATTTTTGTAGAAGATGACCCTTATTGCGTGTCTCCTCCAAATTGTATAAGGGGCTGCTGCTGCGCAGAGCTTTTGAACACACCAACCACACAGGCTTTTTGCGACTCTGAAGGCGGGTTATTTTATCCTCATGAAGAATGGACAACGCAGGAGTACCTCGAGCTTTACGGAATAGAAGGCCCAGGTTCTGAAAACATTGAAATATGCAGGGCAGAATGCATGGAAGGCTTTCCAAGATGTGAGTATATATCTTGCGAAAGGAATGAACTTTCTACAGGAGAAAAGTGCTACTGCGGAGATGGTGTTTTTGCAGACCAATCAAACCCATACTGCTGTTATAATATGGGGAAGGTTTATTCTTTAAAAAGTGCTTGCGATGCGGAATGCCAGGCAACAGACTCTATTTTTGGAACAGTATACGGAAGGCAGGATACAGAATCTGACCTAACAAATGTTCTTCCAGGAGCTTCTTTGTCTACATCAGGAAAAACAACAACTTCAGACAGCCAAGGATACTACATTTTTGAAAATATACCTTCTACAGGAACAATACTCGCAACAATGCCTGGATATATATCAAAAACAGTTCCATACAACACCATTCAGGATGATAGAAAAGACATAATTTTAGCTGCTTCAACTTTATCATGCTCTCCAGGCCAGACAAGGCCTTGCAACGTTCAAAGGCAGGGATGCGACACTCAAAGAATCTGCGAAGACGGGGTTTTTTCAGAGTGCAGAATAATAGAAAGCACATGCCCAGAAGAAGCTGTATGTGGAAATAATATTTGGGAACCGGGGGAGCTTTGCGAAATAATAAATGGAGTTACTTATGGCTGTGATCCAGGAGAGGTATGCGTAGACTGCAGCTCTTGTGTTCCTCAGGCTGTATGCGGCAACCAGATTTTAGATCCAGGAGAAGAATGCGATCCGGACAGAAGCAACCCAGTAACATTTCTTGCCAGTGTAAGGGAGCAGTGCGGAAGCATTTATGCAATAGACTGTACTGATGATTGCAAATGTGTCTATGAAGAAGGCGTATGCGGAGACGGAAAAGTAACATACGGCGAGCAGTGCGATTGGAAAGAAGGATGGGAAGAAGGCTATTTTCAGGTTTCAGAAGGTTCTTTATGCAGTGTTGAAAACTGTGGAAGGCCCGGAGAATTAATGGAATGCAAATGCAGCTTTATTAATTTTAATTCATGCGGAGACGGAATCATATCCGGCTCTGAAACTTGTGAGCAGGATTCTGACTGCCCGAACAATGAAAGGTGCATAGACTGCAATTGCGAATCAGTATGCTCAGAACCTCCAATTTTATCTTTAGACAGCTATTCAAACGGCCTAGTAAGCCTTTCATGGATACTTCCAAGACAGGATTGCGAAGAAAATATAGAGCAATTTTATATATATAGGTGCAGCGCCACAGATAATAATGCCTGTTTAGATGAGGGTTTTGTAGTTGACACGACAACTAGTTTTTATTCCTTAGACTCTATAACTCCTGAAAATAATAATTATTGCTATTGGGTCAGAGCAAATTATCATTTGGAACAAGGCATAGTTTCAGCAGACAGCAATATTGTCTGTATAAATTCGGGCTTTGAGTTTTGTAAGGATGACACAACAACGGAATTCTGCCAAGACAACAAAAGGATGAGGGGCGACAACACCCAGATTTTAGAAATTCAGGACTGCACAGAGCTAGGAAATTATGTATGTGTTGCAGACAGCAATAGGGAAACATCTTGTGTATATAGGGCAGATTGCGAGGCTTGCAACGGAATATTCAATATGTTTTATTTGGATGGATATACATTGGATGAGAATAACGAGCATGTACCCTGCGATGATATAGGCTCCTGCTATGTTGATTCAACTCCAACAACAGTTGACAAATACCATTCCTGCTATACTGTAAACTCATGCTATGATTATTTGTCAGAAAGCGCTTGTTTGGAAGATAAATGCGGAGTTAGAGCATGCGAATGGGAATACTCTTCTGAATATGGATATCTGGGATTTGGGGTCTGCAGGTCAAAAGATGTTTCTTTACAGAAATGCAGCCTTTGTATGGATCCTGAAAATGCTGTTTTTGGGGAATGCACAAGAGACTTCTGCCAGCTCTATGGAGATTGTTATTTCGATGAGTTTTCAAATCCAAATAACTTATATGGTATGAATTTTTGGTGTCTGCCTTACAGCAAGATGTCCTGCGATTATTATGATTATAGGGAAGACTGCGGCGAAGATGCTGTGGTTGATGTTGTCTGGGATGATAATTATGAAAACAAAATAGGATATGAGTTACAAAGGCCAAATCCAACAAACGAAATAACAAGCCCGAGCACAGACTTATTGGGGTTGGGCACATGCAGATGGATAGAATATCTTCCTGGAGAATATGCCTGTGCAAAGGATGCAGACAACAATATAGTTAACAATAGAAGATTAGACGGAGGAGGAGAAGGTAATAAGTTTGACTGCCCTTTTGATGATTTGGTATGCCAAAGGGACAATACACCTCCAAATACAACCTTGATATACAGGCCGGTTGTGCCAAGAACTTTGGATATAGAATACACTGTTTTCGATGATACTTATACAAAAAAAGATATAAATACATATTTTTGCATAGTGCCAAAGGACGCTTTGGACTGCTACCCGAACATTGTTACCAGAGACATAGGATTTACCATTAAATATGATGGAATTCAGGAATCTGGAATGTATGAGCTTTATTATTTCTCTGAAGACTACGCCCATAATTTAGAAATAGTAAGAAAAGCAGAATTTTATGTCGATACAACTATTCCGCAAGTTGATTTTGATTACACACTAGATTCTGAAGAAATCGACCCAATAAATTTCCCCGGCGAGTGGAGAACAAACTTTTCTGCATCATTCAATGTAAGCAAAAAAGCAACATGTACTGCTTATTTGGAAAATCTTGAAGGAAATGTTAATTACGATTCAGGGATGTATAATGTTTATGGAGACAGCTTTAAGGTAAGGTACAATTATCTTGAAGACGATATTTATAATTTCATTTTGGTTTGCGAAGACAGCATTGGAAATAAAAACACTCCGACATACTATACAATAATAATAAATGCAGAAAAAAGCATATATGAACCTAAGCCGGATACGACAATTCCTTCGGGGGAGAACCTTGCAATTTCAGTAAGAACTAACAGGACAGCAGTATGCAAATATAGTTTAACATATGAGAATTACAATGAAATGGAATACACTTTTGATAGCCAAGACAGGCTCTATCATTACTCTATGATTGATGTTCCGGGAAGAGGATTAAAACTTATTAATGTAAAATGCAAGTTTGATGATACTGGAAAAATATATGGGAACAGAGCCAGCAACATAAGGTTTGCAATCGATGATATTCCGCCGGAAACATTTATTGTTGACAGGTTTAATTCTACAAAGCCAGATGATTATTTGTCAGATTGGAAAACAAAAGCAGAATTTTATCTTCTTTGCAAAGATGAGCCAATATACGAGAACAACAATATATACTCAAAGAATTGGGCATTCGGATGCGGCTCAATATATTATGGAATCGGAACACCTTTGAACAGGCATGTAGACAGGTATCTGGTAAACCTCACCCAGCCTGGAATCTATAATATAAATTACTATTCTGTTGACAAAGGAAATAATACAGAAGAGATGCAAACCAAAACAATAAAGATAGATAATCTCGATTATGATTTTACTATAAACATGATTGATTATATAACAGGCCTTCCGGCAGATAAAGTAACTTTAAACAGAAGATATAAAGTTATTGTTTCTTCAACAAAGCCCGTCGAGGTAACTTATGACCAAGATTATAAGATTTTTGTCAGCAGCCTATCATTCAGAGTAGGAACAAGAATAGTAAATGTAGAACCCGAATCTCCGCAAGATTATATCTCAATGACAAGAAATTGGTCAGGACAGTTTTTCCTAGATCCAAACGATTTTAGAGATATTGATAATTATGATGCAAAGTTCAATATTTATGGGATAGATTCCCATAATATAGAAAGCAGAACAATTTCTCATGGCGGAAACTTCACAGTCCACACAAAGAGGCCAACCAAGCCGCTATTCGATCCTTTATTGGAAGATTATCCTTTATTTGGCTATCCGCTGCATTACTACAATGGAGTTTTTTACACCAATGATATTTTGCTGTTTGTATCTGCCTATTACCCAGATCAGATAACAAATGTCACATTTTATCTTAAAAGAGAAACTCAGACTCTCCCAGAATACAGATATTTCACATATGACCAGTCAGAAAACGGAGTTCCTTTGTATACTAAAGAGCTTTACCAGAATGCAGATGAAGGCTCTGTTGAGATATTTATAGAAGGAGATGCAGGACACCAGTTCAAGCCTGGGAATTATATAGAATTCTCAGGATATGAAAGAGTTGAATACTGGCACTATAAGGAATTTTACGAGATTATTGAGGTGGATGAGCCGAGCATAATAGGAGGAGTTGCAGAAAAAACAAGAATTGTAATATCTCAGGGATTAGAGCAAGATATTCCGATAGGAACTCAGGTAACGGTTTATGACGGATCTCATCCACAAGGATGGGCAGGGACAATGCTCTATATAAATCCTGAACACCAGGGACAAAGAATGCTTTTTGTTGAAGTTGGGGATGAAGCCGGAAATCTAAATCATGACTATGCTTATATATATCTAGATACCAACCCTCCAAAAATACTTGATTTTTCATTAGACCCTCCCTACGGCCATTCAACAAATAATAACAGGACAAATATATCTGCAATTGTTGTTGAGAGAGGCTCAGGCCTGGACATAGAAGCAATAAATTTTACAATAAAAGGATTAATCAAAACGAATTCATCTTATGATGACTTTGATGTTAACGAGTATTTGTGCAATCACGATGCAACTCCTAATGAAAATGGAAGAAATATATGCTATCATATAATATTCAATCCTGATGGCGATCTTCAGAATGACTTATATTGGGTAACATTAGAGGTTCGTGATTTAGCCCATAATTATGCCTGGAAATTATGGTATTTCTATATTGAGGCAGGCTCTCCAAATAAGCCCGATTTCAGATTAAAGGATGCTCCAGAGCCAAACCCCGATCCTTATGACATATGGTATATAAACAGGACTCCGGAGTTCACTTTGAATTTTTCAGACCCGGAACCAGTAAATATAAATTTTATAGACTTATATAATGAAACAGAATACAGAATGGATAATGTCAGTATAGATTGCAACAAATTAAACTATAATTATTTTGAATGCAGCTTTGACACTGAGTTATCTGAGCAGGAATATTCTTTGATTGTAAATGCTGACAAGCTTTTAAGTGATGGGAATTCAAGCCCTGCAGGAATATGGACTTTTGAATTCACAATAGATAAAACACCACCTGAGTTTGAAGTATGGTTTTATCCAAATCCAACAAGGCCGGGCATAAATATCGATTTCTCTATATTTGTTGAGAATGAGCATGGAGTATACAGCGGAAAGCCGCATAATCTTCTTGGATATTTTAATTTAAATGACAGACAAGAAACAGGAACTTTAATACCTTCTTTTGGAGAAGACTACTTTAGGACATTTACAATACCTGCAAGCTATGACTGGAATCTTGCAGAGCCAGTACAAGATTTTAATATAACTATAACTCTAAGGGATTATGCAGGAAACTCAAACCAGAAAACATACCCTATAAGAATCGATGATGAACCTCCGAGCATTGAAGTATCTGAGGTAAAGTCTGCTTATATGCATTTAAAAATACAAGATGAAAGGTTCACTTTATACCAACATACTCCGGAAGATATTGAGATAATACTGGGTAGAGGAGATGTCAATATAACCGGAACAATCCAGGAAGGCCATAAGGGATATGATTTAGACTCATTCAGAGTTGTGGTTTATGACAGAGAATTAGGAACAAACCACACATTTATGTTGGAAGAAGCATCTTATCCTTCATTGCTTCATACAATACCAAGATCTATGGCTGTAAGAAATTCACAAGGAAGATACTTGGAAGGAGATTTCAGGTCAAACCTCCTTATATTTCATGAAATGGACGAGGAGATTCTTAATAACATAAGGTTTGTTATAGAAGACCAGGCAGGGAATGTTTTGGACAGCTACTTAGGGGGGCTGCTTAAAGACCTTAAAGCGCCAGACTTGCCAATAATAACAATATCATAGGAAAATAATAATGAAAAAAGAGGCGATTATAATAGTGTTGTTTTTAGTAGTAATCTTTTCTAGTTCTGTTTTTGCTGAAACCATTTCGAACTCAAAGCCAGAAATAAGGGTTGAGTATGATGAAGAAGTAATACTTGTAGACTATTCTTTGAGAAGGATAATATATAATAAGCCTTATTACTATGATCTTTCTTACACAACAACAGACAATAAAGTTTTTGTTTTTACTCCTGTAAACCATTTAAGCGATGGAAAATATACTTTTTCTGTTTCTGCAATGGATTTAGTTGAAAACGTTCATGAAACAAAGACTTTTGAATTTAATGTATTAGCAACAAACCTTTCTATAAAGTTAATCTCACCTTCTTATGGAGTCTCAGTAACCCCTCAATTTGATATAGTGATAGAGACAAGCAGGTCTACAGCCCTTTGCAAATATACGCTTGATAAGCCTTTTGACATATTGTTTGAGGACATGGTTTTAACTAACCAATACTTTAAAAATGTTGATTACATAAGGCACAGGGTTGATGGGTTTCAGTATCTTCAGGGCAGTCCGCAAGGAACAGAAGTGGATATCTACATAAAATGCAACACAACAATGGGCACAATAAATGAGGAAAACCCATTTCACTTTAAGCTTAGCTTCGATGATACCCCTCCCATAATAAAAAATGTATATGCAGATCCTTCCGAGGTAATATATCCTGATGATAATGGTTATGCAAGAACAATACTGTATGTTGAGACAGATGACAAGACTATATGTGCGTACTCAAAAGAGCAAACAACTTATTCAGCAATGACAGCAAAATTTGATGGTTTTGAAATTCCAGAATTTAAGAGAATAAATTCAGTATTAACTGAAAATTTGACACAAGGGCTTCACACTTTCTACATAGCGTGTATGAATGGAGCAGAGCTTGTCTCAATTACAGTTCCTCTTCAAGTTTATGTTAATTTCAGTACCGAAGACAAAATCCTGTCTTTGGAGCCAAGTGGAATAATAAAAGGCGGAACAGTAACAAGAAGGATTATTACAAATAAGCCTGCCGTATGTGGTGAATACGCAGGGACGATGATAAGACCTTATACACAAGTATCTCCTTTAGAGCATACAGAAACAATACTACACACATTTTCAAGGAATTATACAGTGCATGTTGCATGTAAATTTAGGTATAGCAATCAAACAATACATGATTATATAAGCTATATTGTTGACGAAACTTCTCCGACAAGAACAACCGTTGATCCAGTTCTTTATGTTTGCGGAAACCATGAGTTAAGGGCAAACCTTTCAGCTTATGATGAAAATGGTGTTGATTATTTTATGGCAAGGATATATAATGATTCCAGAGGAAATGAGTTAATAGTTGACTGGACAAAAGTTGATTCAAACGCAAGACTTGATGTAAGTGCCTATGATTTACCAATAGGCGGAAGGTATTATTGGGGAGTAAAAGCTGTCGATATTGTTGGAAATGAAGGACAAGAAGTTAGGTCAACGTTCTTTACAGAGATATATGGCCCATTAAACAGGGAATGCCAGGAGACAGACCCACCTGTAATCACTCTTAATTTGGATGAAACACCAAGAGGTTTGGAAGTAACCATAAACTGCTATGATGAATCGGGATGCGATAAGATATATTATTATGTTATGGGGCAAGATGACTTTTTTTCAAGCTGTAGTGATGTTATGGAAACAACTTTTTTAAGGAGGGAATATGATCACTCTCCAATATTAATAAATGAACCAAATGTTACTTTCTGCTATAAGGCTACAGACGTTCTTGGAAACTCGGTGGTTGGAAATAGGTCTTTATCCGGATATCCACCAATAGAAGAACAAGATCCTTGGTATTTAGATGAAAATAATGATGGAATTCCAGACGGCTGGCAGAGAAAATATTGGCCAGATTTCGATCCGGATGTTCCAATTTATTGGCCCGGAGACCCGGAATACGATCCTGATAATCTTCCACCATGGCATCCAAATGCAGATCCTGATAATGATGGCTTAACAAATATTGAAGAATATAGGCTTGGTACAGATCCAACAAAATGGGATACTGACGGAGACGGCTTCTCAGACGGTGAAGAAGTTGCGGCAGGAACAGACCCATTAGACCCTGATGATTATCCGGGAAGAATAAGGGAAAGGCCCGATGAGCCAGACTTTGAAGATAGACCAGTGCCTCAGGAAAGGGGTTGTCCTATATTTCTATTGATTATAGGGTTAATTTTAATAATATTGAGTTTTGTTTATATAACATATTACAAAAAAGATAAGAGGAAAAAAATGCCAAAAGACAAATCAGAAAATCCTGAAATTTATGCAGCTCCCAGCAACAAGCCTTTTAAAGCAATGAAAAATATTCTTCCATCAAAAATAAAAAAGAGAATAGAAGATAGAAGAAAAATTATCAATGAAAAAAAATCAAAAAAGATAGAAGAAAGAAAAAAGCTTTTTGAGGCATTTGAAGAAACGGGTGAGACTGAAAAAACTCAAGAATCAGCTATATCTCAAGAAAAAATATCAAAAGAAAAAGAAATTAATGAAGAAGCAAAAGCTCCAAAAAAGAAAAACAAAAAAAGTAAGAAAAAGGCTTCAAAAAAATCCATTAAAAAGCCAGCAAAAAAGTCTAGTAAAAAGCAAGAAAAAAAATCAGAAAAAGATATTTTCAAAAAGCTTGATGAAATCGCAAAAAAAGAAGAAGAGTTTGAAACGCTAAGCTACTTAATGGGCAAAGGTCAATACGAAGATAATGAAGAGCTGATAAAAAGAACTATTGTTGAAAAACAAGATCCAAGAAGAGAAATTATTGATTTGCCTGAAATCAAGACAAAAAAACAGTTAGAGAGAAGTAAGGATTCTATATGGAAAAAACTAAGCGACATTGCCGAAGGAAAAGAGCACTCAATCAAAAAAATCCTTAATGAAAAAAAGAGCACATCAAAAAAAGAGTTGGTCACTTTATTTGCAGAGATTTCAGAAAAATCACCTTTATCCGCAAACCTATTCAAAGAAATACTGAACTATTTGCTTCAAACAGGAAAAGTTTCCAAAAGAGACATATCAGAGATTCTTTTTGAATTCATGGAAAATAATTATATAACGAAGAAAGAAGTTGCAGAGATTCTTTCAAGCTTAAGAATAATATAGTTTAAGATAATATAAATAAATCAAAAACTTAAAATGAAAAAAGCGCAGGTACAAAGCCAGATTTTTATTTTTATTCTTGTTCTTATAGTCATATCATTTACAATAGTTTTCGGATACAGGGCGATAAGGAATCTTTCTGAACAAAGCGAGCAGACAACAATGATTCTTTTTGAGCAGGAAATGGCTAGAAAAATAAGGTCAGGAATGAATTACGGCTATGTGGATTATATTAATTTAGAGCTTCCAAGAAAATATGATACTGTTTGCTTTGTGGGATTGTCATACGATCAAACTTCAATCAATCAGCAACAATACCCTTTAATCTATAGTTCTGTAACTGCCGGAGCCAAAGACAATGTTTTCATAGGAAGAAATGCAGAGAGGTCTTTTGAAATAGAGCGAATGGATGTTGATGGTAATTTCTTTTGCATAGAAAATAACATAGGTATAATAAGGCTCAAAACAGAGGGCAAAGGGGACAGAACTTTAATATCTCAAGTAGATTAAAATGAGCAAGAAAGCTGCACTCTCGATACAATTTAACTGGATATTCATATTGATAGCAGGAGGCATGATTTTATTCTTCTTTTTTGGAATAATAAGCAGACAGAGGGAAGCATCTGATGAAAGCATAGATAGAGCCATGCTTGATTATTTTGAAAATATACTTTCTGGAACGAATGTAAAAATTGGGACTGTTGAAAATTATACATTAGGAAGATCTTCTTTGGAGCTTTCTTCTGATTTTTATGGTTTCCAAAGGTCGCAGAGAGATATAAGGAACAAGATAGTTTTCGGCCCGAACTTAGTTAAGGGAAACAGAATGATAATCTATACAGATTATTGGAGTTTGCCTTATAAAATAGATTATTTTGTCTATATAACAAGCAATGAAGTTAGGTACATTTTTGTTGAGGAAGATCATAATACTGCTGAAATAAGGAGAATAATAGCAATTATGCCTGATTTTGTCAATATAGAGACAATAAGAGATTTTCGTTTGAGTGGGATATCTGATAACAATCATTATAAAGTAAAATTTATTTTTGTTAATTCTAATCTTAATATTCAAAATCTGGACTTTTCACAGTCAGGCATAGTAAGAAGAGATTTCTCTGCAGTAAATGTCATAGTATCTTCAGGAATTGATATAGATAATTTTGGGCAGGTTCAGTTCTACAAAAAAGAAAGAACAACGCTTAGGGAGGAAGGAACCAGAATGCCTTTCCTAAAAAAAGAGACCTTAAGGGGCGCTATATTTGCAGAAGACTCGGAATTTTACTCAAAAAGTTTGCAAAAAGCACTTAATAAGCTTGATATGATGTCAGAAATATATAGGCATAATGCTCTTGAGTTAGAAGGATATGCACAAGGTAATGTACTATTAAGGAGTTATGGGTGTTTAACTATATATGGTGAAATATTAGATTCTATTGGAAAGATTATACAAAACAATAAAGAATTGAATTTGCACAACTTTGAAAATTTATACAATGAAAACAAAAAAATAGAAGACAGCAATAAGCGCCTTATGCTTGCTTCCTGCCCAATACTTTTTTAAAATGAAAAAAGCCCAGCTTGAAATAAATGAAACAATGATTGTTTTGTTCATATTTATACTCTTAGTTATGTTTGGAGTTGTTTTTTTTGCAAGGATACACAGAATAAATGTTGAGGCTGAGATAGCAGCAAGACAGAACCTGGACTTAGTAAGGATATCACAGGCAATAAGCTCTTTGCCTGAGCTTTCATGTACAATAGGAAATGTCCAGATAGATAATTGCTATGATATATTGAAAATAGAGGCCTTTATGAAAATTCTAGAGGATAATCCAGGATATTTTCAGGGAACTTTGCTGTATTACACAACAATAAATATAAGGCAGTACGACCCTTTCAATGATGTTTGGACCAATGAATGGAATTTGCACGATAACAATATTGAGAATAGCGATCAAAGAAAGATATTCGTTCCTGTTTTGTTATATGATAAAAGAACTGCAACAAAACATTTTGGAGTATTGGATTTAACATGGTATATATTAAGATGAAAAAAGCGCAGATGGAAGTGTTTGGATTGGCTATTGTGGTTATACTGATATTTATAGGAATGATTTTCGCATTTAGGTTTTTTAATCCTGCTTCAACAGACGATGTAAAATCAAGATATGTTGATGAAGTTATAGCACAAAGCATGCTGACTTCTATGTTTAGCATAAATACAACATGCAGCCTTGATATGACAGAACTTGCAAAAGACTGCAGCATAAGGAACTCTTATTATTGCGATGGCGTGCTTTCATGCGAGTATCTAGATGAAACTATAGGAAATATCTTAAGTAATACATTGGAAGTTTGGAGGAAACCATATGAATTCACAATATCAGGAACAGAAATAGATAAAAAATACGGCGACTGCTCAAGGCTTAAAAAAGTGCCCGGCACATACCACATATCATTATATCCTGAAGCAGGATCTATAACTGCAACTCTTACTATATGCAGAAATTAAACGAAAAATTTAAATAGTATGTTTGTAACAAATAAGATATATATGAGGTGAATATAATATGAAGAAAGCTCAAGGCATGTCAATGAATGTAATCATCATAGCGGCACTCGCTTTAATAGTATTGGTTGTTCTTGTTGTAGTCTTTATGAATAGGATGGGCGGATTTACTACGGAGTCTATTAGGTGTGAAAATAATGGTGGTAGGTGCATTTATGATGCTCCTCTCGGAAGTAACCCTTGTGGACATTATGAAGTAATACGGGCAGGACCTGAATATAGTTGTCCTCCGCTAGAGCAAGACGGTCAACCTGGAGTGTGTTGTGTTGGAGTAGAAATATAATAAAATGAGAAACATTAAAGCTCAAGGCATGTCAATGAATGTAATTATCATAGCGGCCCTTGCTATCATAGTTCTTATTATCTTGGTTGTTGTCATGACAGGGAGATTTAATCTTTTTGGAACAACAACAAGAAATTGTGAAGCTCACCAAGGTTTTTGCAGAGAGAGATGTCTAGATGGCGAAGCTGCAATGATGATGACAGACTGCATTGATAATGAAGATGGAAGAACAACTTGCTGCATTCCAACTTATGGACAAGTCGATGAAGATAGAAGAATAACACATGATACTGCCCGTCCGGAAGGATAATAAGCAAATCTAATCAAAATATTTATAAAGCTATTTCTTCAATAAAATACTTATGGGTCCTAAACAAGGAGAAATAGCTTTACCTTCAAAAGAAATACTGGCCATTGCTCTTATTGCAATATTTGTAATAATATTGATGATTATTTTTACAAACTTGAGAGGAATTTTAAGGTAGATCATATTTATGATAAAAATGAGAAAAAAAGGAGTCGTGATATCTCAGATAACCTTAATAATATTAATATTAATCACATTTGTTGTTATATCTTTTCTTTTAGGTTATATGTATTTGATTGCGAATAGAGCAACAGATAGAGAAATTTGTAAATTCAGCCTTTTAGCTGCAACACAGACAAAAACAATCATGACTATGGGAGAGCCCATATTTAAGGTTGACTGCAAAAGACACACAGCAGAAATAAATTATAGAGATGTTTATGATTCAGACCCTTATATTATGGATAGTAATATATATAGAATACTACAGAGAGAGATGTACGAATGCTACAATATGATTCCGGAAGGCATGTTTAGAAAGAGAAATCCGCTTTCTCCGACAGGAGGCATGCCAACAGACATTACAAATGATCCTTGGTCAGAATTTCAGTATAAGAACAATATCTGCTTAATTTGCACAATAATAAGGTTTGACAGGGATTTGCAAAAATATTATGCTAATCAGCCGGAAAGGAGCTTAGATGGATTTAATGAGTGGCTGCTAAGAAACCCAATATCAGAGCAAGGAAAAACTCTTGATTATATTCTTTTTAGAAGAGAAGGAGGAGACGAAGAATTAAGAATGGCAAGAACTTTAGATAAGTTGTCCCCAATTGATCCTTCAAAAACTCACTCTATTGTAATAAGATGGAAAGCTCAAGGAGTGTTGGTCGATTTCAAAATTGCAGCTGTGGGGTTTACAGGGGTAGGGCAAGTATTTAACATACCTGATTATATTAGTAGATTCAATACAATGCAGTGCCTTCATTTTAGAGATGATGATGATATAAGGTGCAGCGATCTTTATCCGATATTAGCATTGCTTCCGGTCGATAATTTAGGAGATGACCTATCAAGTTTAGGTATGCAAAAAGATACTCAATATGACACTGAAGAAATGAAAGTGAGCGGCGAATTTTGCACGGTAATTTGGAATTAAAATGAAGTCAAGAAAAGCTTTAGCAACAAAATCATTGGTTGTAATTCTTTTGTTGGCTATTACGTTTATAATCATTTTACTTTTTATGCACCCAATAAAATTGCTTCTTACAGAAATGCTTATAAACCAAAATTGCAGGAATAGTGTAAGAGCAAGCAGCATGGCAAATATACAAGGGAAGGAATTGATTGATCAGATTAACTGCCCAACCCAATATAAAATAGTCGATGGAAGAAGCGAAGAGGAAGTAAAAAAAAGAATTGCAGAAGAGATGTGGACTTGTTGGGATAATTTTGGAAGGGGAAGATACGAGCTTTTCGAGGCATCAAGTGAAAAGTTTTGCGTTGTTTGCTCTTATATAGAATTCGGAAGAAATGCAAGGAATAGAGAAATTATTATAGATGATTTTTCAGAATACTTGCTTTCAGGAAGGGATTTTGCCGGAAAGTCTATGTTTGAAAGATTTGGCGGAATTAATTTAGATGAGCTTCTTATTAATATCAAATATTTAGGTGGTGAAGAAGAGGCTATATGGGGTCAGGCAGTAGCACAAGGAATAGAATCGGAAATATTTGAAG